>NZ_SMAL01000010.1 GCF_004342165.1 Natranaerovirga pectinivora
AAAGGCAGAAAAAGCAATAACAATACAAGTAATAAGTCCAAATGGCAGTATAGATTATGTTGACCAAACAGTAAGCAACAGCAATGGAGAATTTAGTTTCCAATACAAAACAACAGGACCATATGGAGAATATACAGTAAAAATAGGTGGGAGCGGAGTAGATTCCGTAATAACGTTAATATTAGAATATAGAGAACCGGGAGAACCAGGAGAACCAGGAGAGCCAGGAGACCCAGGAGAACCAGGAGACCCAGGAGACCCAGGAGACCCAGGAGACCCAGGAGAGCCAGGAGAGCCAGGAGAGCCAAGTGAACCAGGAGAGCCAGGAGAACCGGGAGAACCGGGAGAACCGGGAGAACCGGGAGAACCGGGAGAGCCAGGAGAACCAGGAGAACCAGGAGACCCAGGAGAGCCAGGAGAACCGGGAGAACCGGGAGAACCAGGAGACCCAGGAGAACCAGGAGAACCAGGAGATCCGGGAGATTCAAGTAATGGAGGAAATAATATTGTTCGACCAATTTCTCCTGTAGTTATTGTTGAAAAAGAAGATGGATCTATAGTTATTAACAAAGATGGAAAAGTAAATCAAGAAACAAAAATAGTAGAATCAGTATTAAATAAAATAACTTTTAATAATGCTTTTGAGAAAGCAAAAGTAGACTCAAATGGTGTTAAAAACATAGTTATTGAAGTAACGGCAGTTGAGGGCGCCAAAGGATATTCTCAATCTTTTCCGGGAACAGTATTCGGAGAAAAGAATACTCATAAAGTAACTTTAATTACAGAAGCAGCAACAATTCAGTTACCAAACACTACATTTTCTAATTATAATATAGTAGAAGATGATGTTGTTGAGTTGGTTGTATCCAGTGTAGAAAAAGACAGTGCCGGAAAATCTATTATTCAAGTTAATTTTAAGGTAAATGGAAAAATAGTAAAATGGAATAATCCTAATTCTCAAATTAGAATATCAATTCCTTATACTCCAGTAGATGGAGAAGATGTAGAGCATTTGGTAATTCTATATATTGATGAAGATGGAAATGCAACTACTGTTTCTAATGGCCGTTATAATGAAAAACAAGGCACAATGGATTTTGCAACAAATCATTTTAGTAGATTTGCAATTGCATATGTTCATGAAACGTTTAATGACTTAGATGGATATGATTGGGCTAGAAAGTCTATAGAAGTATTAGCAACAAAAGGAATTGTTAAGGGGGTATCATCAAGAGAAAAATTGTTTAATCCATCTGCTAATATATCAAGAGCAGACTTTATAATTATGCTAATCAACACTTTGGGGTTAACAGCAGATTTTGAGAGTAATTTTTCAGATGTAGATGAAACGGATTATTTTTATAAGGAAGTAGGGATAGCAAAAGCCTTGGGTATTTCTGTTGGTATAGGAGATAATAAATTTAATCCTAAGGCAGATATATCAAGACAAGAAATGATGACCCTTACTTTAAGAGCTATGTTATTAGTAGGGTTGCAATTAGAAGAAGGTGATATTACAATACTAAGTAATTTCATGGATGGAGATAAAGTAGCACCGTATGCGTTAGAAGCAGTAATTACATTGGTTTCAAATGAGGTAATTAAAGGGTGTAATAATCAAAATATTAATCCTTTAGGAAGTGCAACAAGAGCTGAGACGGCTATGTTTATGTATAGGATTTATAATATTTTATAAAAAAATCTTAAGATCTACTATCATATCGTGAAAAAATAAACTTTCTTGGAAAAACATTTGCTATATTGCAGATGTAAATTCTGAGAAAGTTTTATTTTTGCATTATTGCCAACACCACATATCAAATTTCAAATAATGTATGTTTATAAAAGTGATAAAGTTAATGATAAAGAGGACTAAGGCTACTGAGTTAGTAAGAACTGGAGAGGGTTATAGAAGTGAGTTTAAAGTGAAATATAATATTTGGTAATGGCCAAATATAAACAAAAGAAAATGTTCATTTAAACACAAAAATAAAATAGTAAAAGTATTCAAAAAATAAACATTTTTTCACACCTTAAGTTAGTTATTTAAATAACGAAGTATACAATATACTTTATATTGACATTGTATACAGTATAATGGTAAACTTAGGATAGAGAAAAAACTCTATTAAAATTGATTTGCATTAGGTATTTTTTGAACAAAATATATAATAGTTAAACTTGAAATTCATTTTTTTTGTATTATTTGTCTACACACTAGCAATTGCATAAAATAAAATATGTGCAAATCTAAAAAACATATAAATTAAGGAGGATTAGTCAATGAAGAACATGATTGAGATTCGTTGGCACGGTCGTGGGGGTCAAGGTGCAAAAACAGCATCTTTACTATTAGCAGAAGCGGCATTTGACACTGGTAAGTATATTCAAGGATTTCCTGAGTACGGCCCAGAGCGTATGGGTGCTCCAATAACTGCATACAACCGTATAAGCGATGAAAGAGCAACAGTACACTCTAATATCTATGAACCAGATTATGTTGTGGTAGTAGATGAAACTTTAATCGATGTTGTAGATGTAACAGCTGGTTTAAAAGAAGAAGGTGCAATTATTATTAATTCATCTAAAAGCCCTGATGAAATTAGAGGCAAACTTAGTGGTTACAAAGGTAGAGTATACACAATCGATGCAAGAGAAATATCAATGGCTACATTAGGAAGATATTTCCCTAATACACCTATGTTAGGTGCAGTAGTAAAGGTTTCAAATATTATGGATGAAAATGTATTCCTTGAAGCAATGGATTCATCATTTAGCCATAAATTTGCAAACAAACCAGCAGTAATAGCTCCAAACCTGGAGGCTGTTAAGAGAGCTCTTACGGAGGTGAAAGGCTAATGAGTAGTAAAGATAAATGTATCATAGAAGGATATACTCCTTGGAGAAAAACTACTCCTGGAGGAATAGTAACATCTTCAGGTAATGCTAAATACTACCTTACAGGTGGTTGGAGAGCAGATAAGCCAATCTGGAATCAAGAAAAATGCAAACAATGTATGTTATGTTTTCCAGTATGTCCAGATTCATCAATAGAAGTAGAAAACAAAGCAATGAAAGGCATTGATTATGATCACTGTAAAGGCTGTGGCGTTTGTGCAGCAGTATGTCCATTCGATGCTATAGATATGGAGCCAGAAGGCAAATAATAATCAGGAGGGAAATACAAATGGCAATTCGTGATAAATTATCAGGTAACGAAGCTGTTGCCGTTGCTATGAAGCAAATAAATCCAGATGTTGTAGCTGCATTCCCTATCACACCATCAACAGAAATTCCACAATACTTTTCAACTTTTGTGGCAAATGGTGAAGTAGAAACAGAATTTGTTCCTGTAGAATCAGAACATTCAGCTATGTCAGCGTGTATAAGTGCAGCAGCAGCAGGAGCTAGAACTATGACAGCAACTTCTGCAAATGGTTTAGCACTTATGTGGGAAATGCTTTATATAGCAGCATCTTGTAAAACACCAGTAGTATTAACAGTAGTAAACCGTGCATTATCAGGTCCTATTAATATACATAATGATCATTCTGATACAATGGGATCAAGAGACTCAGGATGGCTACAATTCTATGGAGAAAACAACCAAGAAGCATATGATAACTTAATTATGGCTTTAAAAGTTGCAGAACATCCAGAAGTATCTCTTCCAGCAATGAACTGTTATGATGGATTCATAACATCACATGCTATTGAGAACATTGAATTGTTAGAAGATGAAAAAGTTAAAGCATTTGTTGGGGATTATAATCCAGAACAATTCTTATTAAATAGCAAAAACCCAGTGGCAGTTGGACCATTATCAATGCCAACCCACTACTTCGAGCAAAAACGTCAACAAGCTGAAAGTATGAGAAAAGCAAAAGACGTTATTATTGAAGTATCTAAAGAATTTGAAGCATTAACAGGCAGAAAATATGATTTATTCGAATCATATAAATTAGATGATGCTGAATTAGCAATCGTTGTAATTGGTTCTACTGCAGGAACAGCAAAATACGTTGTTGATCAATTAAGAAATCAAGGTGTAAAAGCTGGATTATTAAAAATAAGAATTTTCCGTCCATTCCCGGCTGAAGAAATGGCAGAAGCTTTAAAAGATATTAAAGTAGTTGCAGTTCTTGACAAATGTGATGGATTTAGTGGTAAAGGTGCACCAGTATTCAATGAAATAAGAAGTGCTCTTTATGATTATGAAACTAAACCAAAAATGGTTAACTATGTTTATGGTTTAGGTGGACGTGACGTTAGAACAAATGATATAGAAAAAGTATATAACGACTTATTAGCGATTCTTGAATCTGGTAAAGTAGAAGATCCATATCGTTACTTAGGCGTAGTTGAAGAATAAGGAGGTGCATACAAATGGCTTATAATTTAAAGGAAGCAAGTTTAAAACCAGAAAGATTAACAGGCGGACATAGAATGTGTGCTGGTTGTGGTGCACCACCAGTTGTGCGTACTGTTCTTAGAGCTTTAAAAGAAGATGACAAAGCAGTTATTGGTGCAGCAACAGGATGTCTTGAAGTATCTACATTCTTATACCCATATACAGCTTGGGAAGATTCTTTCATTCACTCTGCATTTGAAAACGTAGCAGTTTCTGTAGCAGGAGCTGAAGCGGCATATAATGCAATGAAGAGAAAAGGTAAAATTGACGAAACATATAAATTCATCGCATTTGCAGGAGACGGTGGAACATATGATATCGGTCTTCAAGCATTATCTGGTGCTATGGAAAGAGGACATGACATGGTTTATGTATGTTACGACAATGGTGCATACATGAATACAGGGATCCAACGTTCATCAGCTACACCAAAATACGCTGATACAACAACATCTCCAGCAGGTAAAGTTGTACCAGGTAAAGAGCAATTTAGAAAAGATTTAACTAAAATTATGGTAGCTCATGGTATTCCATATGTTGCTCAATCAGCACCACTTAAAAACTTTAAAGACTTACATGAGAAATCAGAAAAAGCACTTTATACGCCAGGACCAGCATTTTTAAATGTAATTGCGCCATGTCCTCGTGGATGGAGATACGAAACTAACAAATTAATGGATCTTTCAGAACTTGCTGTTGATACTTGTTTCTGGCCATTATTTGAAGTTGAAAATGGTAAATATACATTAAACTATATGCCTAAGAAAAAACGCCATATAAGCGATTGGTTAGAAGCTCAAGGACGTTTCAAACATATTGTTAAAAATCCTCAAGCAGTTGAAGAAATGCAACAGGAGATTGACAAAAGATGGGAAGACCTTCTTAGACTTTGTGGTGTTGAAGCATAATATAGACCGAAAGAATCAGCTTTTGCTGGTTCTTTTTTTTTCCAGTTATTAATAATAGGGGTGTAAAAGTACCTCTCTTAAATAATTTAACTTTATTTATTGATATATTGATTGTTTTAAGTCATAATAGTAATACGATGAGTAAAATAATGTAACATACTTTAAACAAAATAAGGGACGATGTTGAATGCAGATATTTATGAAAAAGTTTAATGGTATCTTACTAGGAGATGGCTTTAAAGAGATTCCAACGGATTTAGAAACAGTATGGATGTATGGAAAAATTAAAAACAACGACTTATATCTATTGAATATAATTGGTTTAAAAGATAATCTTAAGATTTCTTTAGAACAATATGAAGTATATAAGGATATAACAAAAAGACAATTTAGCAAATACGGATATAACCGAATATATCTTTTGAATATATACTTAACCAGTGAAAAAAGTGATTTAAACGAAAAGTTGAACGACTTTATACCTAACTATCAAGATGAATTAATTGATTTTCATTGGGTCGTAAATCTTACTGAGGGAGATATTTATGTATCCAATAATCAGCCAAATAATTTCTTGAACGTATATAGTATTATAGAGTCTATCTTAAATAATGAAGAGTATAAAAACCTTGAGCAAATACATTATAAATCAAAATTTATTCCAATAACTGCTTTTTTATTGGCTATAAACACATTGATATGGGTTATTATGGAGTTGGTAGGGTCATCCACCGATTCACGCACACTCATTGAGTTTGGTGCGCTATTTTCTCCAGCGATTATTTATCACAGAGAGTATTATAGATTATTTACTGCTATGTTTTTACACATTGGATTTTCTCATTTATTCTATAATATGTTTGCATTATATTTGTTTGGAAGTCGACTGGAAAAGGTATTAGGTCAATATAGATATACGATTCTATATATTGCGGCAGGATTAGGTGGTAGTTTGCTTTCTTTTGGTACGGTGTTATTTAGTGAGGGTAGTATAAGATTAGCAGCTGGAGCATCTGGGGCTATTTATGGATTGCAAGGCGCTGCATTATATATAACAATGAAAACAAAGAGCAGTTTAAATGGCGTATCAGAAGGATTGTTATGGATTATGACTTTTGGAGGGCTGATTTTTGGTTTTACCTCAACGAATGTTGATAATATGGCACATATTGGCGGATTGGTAACAGGATATATCCTTATGATTGTTTTAAACAAATCTAAGAACCAAGAATTAATGAAAAATAATGAAATAGTAGAATAAAAAACCAACCTAGAGCAGAAAATAAATCTAAATAATCTCTAGGTGGTGGAACAAATTGATAGAAGAGACAAACCTTTATGAAAAGGAAAAACTTAAGATAAATGATGTTCTAAAAACATTATATGAAGAAAAAGAATATATGTTAGGAGACCAATTAGCATTGGACTTGCTAAGTAAATATTGTAATATATATTATAAGGGACAAGTATTATCTGAGATTGATGAAGAATTATTTAACAAATTTATTTTATATTACTTACCAAAATCAAAACTAAATATTTCCGAAGATAGAGTAAAAAAAGTACTTGTAAACATATATAAAATATTAGAAGGTATTAAAATCAAATACAATTATGATTTGACAAATATTTATAGATTAAGTTATCTTAATTATGGCGATGACATTGCAAGAATAATAGATTTAAGAAAGCAATTACTAAGAAATACGGAGTGTCCTGTTATTAGTTGGGATCCTTTAATAATTGATTTTTCTTATTATAAACAGCATAACTCCAAGAAAAAATGGTTGCCAAGAAAAGAAGTTTATGAACAAGGATACTATGAAATGGTAGATAAAGTAGGATATGATTCTTATTTGTTTAAAAAAGTTCAAGGTAGTAATACTTGTGTAAAAATACGGCTGGAAAAAGGAACAGCAAAACTCTTAAAGCATAATGATGTATTACATATGCGACTTAAGAGAAAAATCTTTACAACTTGTTGGGAAATCATTGAAATAAAAGGATGCTATTTATCCGAAAGTAATAAATATATTAATTTGAAAGTATGATTATCAAACTTGCTTGCAAGGATTTGAAACCATACTTCCAACAAAGCTTTTGTCTCCTTGCCAAGTAAGAGGCATAAGCGGAGTTAATTTATAAATAATATGAATTTAAAAAGGTAAGAAAGTCGAGGGGTTTAGATGAAGATACTTCTAATTTATGGGGGAAGAGGTCTTGCAAAAGATCCAACACTAATTGTTACTGCTAAAATAAAGGAAGTATTAATAGAATTAAGTGCAACGGTGGAACAGATTAATTTAAATGAAGAAAACAATGCTAAAACAATAGCATCTAATCTACATAATTATGATGGTATTGTTTTGGCTACTACAGTGGAATGGTTTGGCATAGGTGCCCTTGCGCAAAAATTCTTAGACGATTGTTGGTATTATGGTGATAAAGCAATCATACAAGATTTATACTTAATGCCTGTAGTATGCTCCATGCATACTGGAGAAAGAGATGGACAAAACCATATATTAAAGTCATGGGATCTATTAGGTGGCATACACTGTGATGGTATATGTGCTTATTTTTCTAATAGTACAGAGTTAGAATTTAACAAAGACTACATAGAAATTATCGAAAAGAAAGCCGAAAATTTATACAGAAATATTAAGCAAAAAAAACCTAGACTTCCTAAGAGTCTAGTGATAAATTCTAATGGTGTTGTTAAAGAAAATCTACCTGAAAAAAAACAAGTTTCATTATTTGATGGAGATGAAAAATACATACAACGTCAGCAAGAAGACATTGAGCAATTAAAGTTTTTCTTTAAGCAAAAGTTAGAAAGTAGTAATGGCGACATATACGAAAATATTAGAGATGCCTTTATTAATAGTTTTGTTAGTCAAATTAATTTTAAAGGGATATATAAAATTAATATAATCGATAAAAAGAAAGTAATTGCAATTGATATCAATAATGATGTTATAAGTTGTGATATGGAAGACAGAGAAAATGTAAATGTAAATATTCAAGCAGATTTTGAGGCTTTGGAAAAAATAACTAGTGGCTATATAACTTTCCAAAGAGCATTTATGACAGGACTAATAAATGCAAAGGGAGATTTTAAGTTATTGTATATGTTAGACCAATTATTTAGGTTTAAATAAATATAATACAAGTTGGCCCAAACATATTGCTTGAAATAGAATTAAGGACAATATAGTAGGAGGGGATTCAAATGATAAAAGTCATGTCTATTTTTGGGACAAGGCCTGAAGCAATTAAAATGGCACCGCTAGTTAAAGAATTGGAAAAAGAACCACAAATAAAATCTATAGTTTGTGTTACAGCACAACATAGAGAAATGTTAGATATGGTACTAGAGCTATTTGATATAAAACCTGATTATGACCTTAATATTATGGCTCATGGACAAACTATAATAGATATCATATCAAAATCTTTATATGGATTAGATGAGATAATGAAAAAAGAAAAGCCTGATATAGTTTTAGTTCATGGTGATACCACAACTACATGTGCTGGTGCACAGGCTGCTTTTTTAAATAAAATAGATGTAGGGCATGTTGAGGCTGGTTTAAGAAGTGGCAATATATATTCACCTTTTCCAGAAGAAATGAATCGTAAAATTACAGGAACCATCGCAAATATGCATTTTGCACCAACCCTAGGTAACAAGCTGAATTTACTTAGAGAAGGTGTGAATGAAGATGGCATATTTGTAACTGGTAATACCGTTATTGATGCGTTGCATCAGGTAATTAATAAAGATTATTTATTCGATTCAGATGAGCTAAATAATATTGATTATAATAATAAAAAAGTAATACTATTAACTTGTCATAGAAGAGAAAATTGGGGGCAACCCATGGAAGATATCTTTAGAAGTGTTAAAAGTATTATAGAAACAAATCAAAGTGTAGAAGTTATTTTTCCAATGCATATGAATCCTAAAATTAGAGAATTAGCCTACAATATTTTTAATGGAGAACAACGCATCCATTTAATTGATCCACTTGATTATGAACCATTTGCAAATTTAATTAATAAGTGTTATTTAATTATGACTGATTCAGGTGGTATTCAAGAGGAAGCACCATCATTAGGAAAACCTGTAGTGGTATTGAGAACAGAGACAGAAAGACCAGAAGCAGTAGAAGCTGGGACAGTAAAAGTGATAGGTATAGATAAAGAGGTTATTATAAAAGAAGTTAATGTATTATTAAATGAAGATAGGGAATATATTAAAATGAAAAATGCTGTTAATCCATATGGGGATGGAACTGCATCGAAACAAATAGTACAACATATTAAGGCTCATTATAAACAATAAATAATATAAAAGTAGCAGAATTTTTTCTGCTACTTTTTATGATACTAGGAAACTAGTGCTTTACCAGCATATCAAAAATATTAAATTTTAGGGGCATTCTATCGTCTAATAAATAACTGAACAAATACATACCCATATCTTGGATCAGGCACGATTCCAACACCAATAGAATCATAATTGGTACTTAAAATATTTGCACGATGACCTGTACTATTCATTAGGGCATTATGAGCTCTTTGTACCGTATTGTTACCAGCTATATTTTCACCAGCAGTTCGATAATTAATGCCAAAAGATTTTAGCATATCAAAAGGTGATCCATAAACTGGTGAAGTATGACTAAAGTATTTATTGTCTGCCATATCTTGGGCTTTAATTCTAGCAACCCTAGATACTTCTAAATCTATTTTGTATTCAGTTAATCCATTTTTTCTTCTTTCTGCATTAACTAAATCAAAAAATTCTCTTTCTAATGCATTTAACTGAGTAAGATTTTGACCAGGAGATGGTGTAGGCGTTGGTGTTGGTGGTGCTTCTTGTTGATTGTGATAACTATATACTCTCGTCCAAGTACTAGAAACACATCCAACTGAATTGTTGTCAAGATGAACAACAAACCAACTTCCTAATGTACCAACAACTTCAACAACTTGATTCTGATTCAATGTCCCTATTACTGGAAAATCGGTACTTGGTCCAGTTCTAACATTAAGTTGGTTAGCTGTAACTTGTATTTCTTTAATATTAGTCCATTTATAAACATTACGGGCTAATACAGAGGGTGATATGGTTAATAAAAGTAACATAGATATCATAAATACAGCTGAAAATTTTCTGAGTTTCATTTCGGTCCACTTCCTTTTAAGAGTAATATTATTAGCAAGTTTAAACTTTCAAGATAAGTATGACCAAATATGAGAAAAATATGTAGTAAATAGGATGGTAAAAGAAATAATTAAGAATTAATTATTTCTGTAAAATTATAAGAAGATGGCATTTGAAGAGGAAGTGAAATGGTAAACGTTGTACCAGACCCATAAATGCTTTCTACTTGAATTTTTCCATTATGTTCTTTTATAATGTTTTTAACAATAGATAACCCTAAACCAGTACCTTGTGGATTATAACTTACAAAAGGTTCAAAAATGGTTTTTACTTTATCGGCTTCTATTCCTTTGCCAGTATCCTTTATTCTAATTGTTAAATTACTATTGTCAGAAGTACATATAATAGAAATTAAAGCATCTGTATCAGTTGCTTCAAAGGCATTTTTAATTAAGTTTGACAAAGCTTGTTTTAATTTTATTGGGTCAGCTTCAATTAAGATGTCGTTGAAAGGAAGTTTTAAAGAAATATATTTTGATTGTTCTGTTGCGTAAGATTGAAAAGAACTTTTTATATCCTTCATAAATGAATTAATATTTACTACTTCTTTATTAATATACGTGGAACGGCAAAAATTAGTTAAGCTGTTTAACAATTGATTAACGTAATCGAGTTCATTAAAAACTGAGTGCCAGTAAGGGGCTTTGGCTACAGCAGGAACACTTTTTTCTATTAATTGCAACATGCTTCTTATAATCGTTAAGGGGTTCTTAATTTCATGGGCAATTTTTGCATTCATTTGTTGCTGTTTATTATTAAAATCAGAAACATTCTGTATAAATTTATCATAAATAATTGAAAAGTGATCAATTGAAATTTTATCGTTATTATCATCATTAGAATTCACTGTAAACACCTCCACATTAAACATAAATATAGTACCAAATTAATGCTAAAAATTCAATTGAATAATGCAAAAAATGTGACTAAATAATTATTTTTTCTAAAAGTTGTTACATAAGTATGATTAATTTATTATAAAGAGGAAACGCTTGTTTACTATTTTATACTAAAAACAAAATCACTTTATTCTTGAAAAATAGTCTATTATAAGTTAGACTAAAATATATTAACTTTTACATTTATTGTTTAAAAGAAACAAGCTTTGTAAAAAGTATAAATTTAATCCATTAGTAAGTAAGTTGAAAAATTTTGCAATAATAGAACTGAACTTGTACTTATTGTTTTTGTTAGATTAGGAAGGAGCCGAATACAAAATGAATAATTGTATTTTTTGTAATATAATAGGTGGTCAAATGAATGCAGCAACTATTTTTGAAAACAGTGAATTTAAAGTGATTATGGACAGATTTCCTGCATCTAGAGGACATATATTAATTATACCTAAAGAACATATTGAAAATATTTTTGAGCTTGATTCTGAAACAGGGTCGCGATTATTTGCTTTAGCGACTCATCTTGCTAAGGTACTAAAACAAAAATTAAATTGTGAGGGCTTGAATGTACTACAAAACAATGGAGTAGCCGCTGGTCAAACAGTACCACATTTTCATTTGCACTTAATTCCAAGGTATACAGATGATAAAGTTAGCTTTGGGTGGGAAACGTTACAAGTAACAGAGGATGAGCTATCTGAAATGGCAAAAGAAATTAATAAAAGCATATAATCAAAAAGTAAGAAGTGTTAGCTTCTTACTTTTTTTAATCTATTTATTAGCACTAGAAATTTCATTAATAAGTTTAATAATATTATCAACACCATTATTTAACTTAGTATTTTTCATATTATCAATATAAGACACTCTTTTATAATATACTTCATTTAACCCTTGAAGTAGAGAAGTTTTATTGAGTTGTTCTTCTTCTAAAACAAAGCTAAATCCTTGATCTTTAAAAGAATTTGCATTAAGAATTTGATCACCCCTACTAACTGTAGAAGGTAAAGGAATCAATATATTTGGCTTTTTTAAAGCTAACAATTCTGAGATTGTATTAGAACCAGCTCTTGATACAACAATATCTGCACAGGCTAATAAATCAGATAATTCCTCTTTAACATATTCATATTGAATATAGCCATCTAAATGCGTATAAGATGGATCTATGTGACCTTTGCCACATATATGAATTACTTGAAAAGATTTTAATATAGTAGGAATTGTTTTTCGAACAACTTCATTTATCTTAATAGAACCTAAGCTGCCGCCTATAATTAGTAATACGGGTAGGTTATTATTAAAACCAGTAATTTTAAATCCTTTGCTTTTAATACCAGAAAATAATTCTTCTCTGATAGGGGATCCAGTAAGAACCCCTTTCCCCTGTGGAACATGGGATAGTGTTTGGGGAAAAGTAGCACAAATTTTAGAAGCAAAAGGAATGCCTATTTTATTTGCAAGTCCAGGAGTAATATCAGATTCATGTATTATAGTAGGAACTTTTTTTCTCTTTGCAGCAAGAATAACAGGAACTGTAACAAAACCACCCTTGGAGAAAACCATAGAAGGATTAATATGTTTAATTATTTTAACAGCTTCAAAATAACCTTTAGTAACTTTAAAAGGATCTGTAAAGTTCTTAATATCAAAATAGCGTCTAAGTTTTCCAGAAGATATTCCGTAATAAGGGATATTAATCTCTTCAATTAATTTCTTTTCTATGCCATTATAAGAACCTATATAAAAAACAGCCCAACCTTCTTTTTGAAGCCTAGGAATTAGAGCAATATTTGGTGTGACATGACCAGCAGTTCCCCCGCCTGTTAAAACTATTTTCTTCAATATAAACCCTCCATTATATTTCGATAAAAACATTCAATAAATATGTAGAATAATTTAAAGTGACACTTTTCATAAAGAAAACTTATTATAAAATACTATTTTTAGTCTTGTAAAATATTAATTATATTATACAATATAATAGTATGTTTAAAAAGGTAAAAAATGTAAGAAAGGAGACTAAGGATGAAATTTACAAGAATTATTATCACCATATTGTTATTATTACTTATTAGTGGATGTACAGCAAGAGATAAAGAACAAATAGAGGATAATATTGATGTAGTACCTGAGAAAGAAGTAGAAAATACTGTTGAATATGATATTAGTGAAGATATACAGTTTGCGCCGCCAGGTGGGAATGATATCGTAGCCAATGTTCACGTAAAGGACTTTGGTGTCATCAGAGTAAAATTATTTCCAGATATAGCACCTAGAGCAGTGTATAATTTTACCACCTTATCAAAAAATGGTTATTATAATGGTGTGTCCTTTCACACAGTTATAGAAGATCTTATTGTTCAAAGTGGAGATCCAACAGGTACAGGTACAGGGGGTACCAGTATGTGGGGGCAGTATTTTGCTGATGAATTCTCTTATGAATTACTCCCCTTAAGAGGAGCCCTAGCTATGTATAATTTCGGTCAAGGTGATACTAATGGTAGCCAATTCTTTATTGTACAATCCGATGAAGTGTCTGAAGATATTCTTAATCAAATGATTGAATATCAATGGCCAGATTCTGAAATTAATAAGTATAAACAAGTTGGCGGTGCTATTGGGTTATTTGGAAGATATACAGTGTTTGGTCAAGTTTTTGAAGGCCTAGAAATTGTCGATGCCATTGCATCCGTTGAAGTAGATGAAAATGAAAGGCCACTTGAAGATATTATAATAGAATATATAGAAATAGAAGGAGAGATTGAAGAAATGAATATAAATCAGTTTGGACAACCTGAAAAGGGCGATGTAGTAGCAGAAATGCATGTTAGAGATTATGGTGTAATTAAAATCAAGTTTTTCCCTGAAGAGTCTCCGAAAACAGTAGAAAATTTCTTGACCCATGCTAGAAATGGTTATTATGATGGTTTAATATTCCATAGGGTTATGGATGACTTTATGATTCAAGGTGGAGATCCAACCGGTACAGGAATGGGTGGAGAAAGTATTTGGGGTGGAAAATTTGAAGATGAATTCTCAAGACAACTTTTCCCATATAGAGGGTCATTTGCAATGGCTAATGCGGGACCAAATACTAATGGAAGTCAATTCTTTATTGTTCAATTAGGAGATGTATCTTCTGACTTTGTAAGTCAAATGGAAAGTTTAAAAATGCCAGAGGAATTAATTAACAACTATAAAGAACATGGTGGTACCCCTTGGTTGTATGGAAAACATACAGTATTTGGACAAGTTTTTGAAGGTATGAATATAGTGGATGCTATTGCGGCTACAAGAGTGGATGGTAATAGTAGACCATTAGAAGAAGTGGTTATAGAACGTATTGATGTAATTGAATATTAAGATTTTTTAAAGAGTCTTATAGTTGTTTAGACCGCTTCTAAGTTGGTAATAATTACTATAAAGCATTAATCTACATCAAATTAGGTGGAATTATAAATTACAGTATTGTTACAGATTGGAAAAAAACATTGTATTTGTTGTAAATCTAAAATATAATGGAAATGTGTGGAAAACAAAAACATATATTCAAAATTGTATTACAGATATATTACATGTATATATAAATTGTTGACTATATTTTCCGCAAATGCTATAATTTACCTTGTTCAAACGGATAGAAATTACTATCCTATGAAAATAAAAAAAAGAATTATAAAAGGAGGAGAAATTATATGAAGAACTTTAAAAAAGTTCTTGCACTAGTTTTAGCAATGGTTATGGCATTATCAATCAATGTAGTAGCTTTCGCAGCAGAAACTGTGCAAAACGCTGACAAAGCCGTTACTCTTAATGAGTTAGGTTTATTCAAAGGTATAAGTTCAACGGAGTTTGTACCTGATTTAGAATCATTTAGTACTAGAGAACAAGCAATTATTATGCTAGGTAGAGCATTAGGATGGGAAATTACAGCAGGTGCTGAAAGCTCATTTGAAGATGTAGCTCCAGGAGAAGCGCAAGCTTATGTTGCTTATGCTGAGGCAAACAACATAGCAAAAGGAACAAGAACAGCTCATTTTGGAGCAAAAGATATTGTTACTTTAAGAGAAGTAGCAACTTGGGTAGCTAGACAATTAGGATATGGTGATGGATGGGATGATAATACAGTTCTTATCCAATCAGGAATTGTATCTGGTAATGAAATTGTATCAAACGGAAACAAAGACTTAAACAGAGATGGTTTAGTTGGAGCTTTCTATACAACTTTAACTCTTGAAAACAAAAACACAGGTAACACTGTAATCGCTGACTTAGTAGAAGCTGGTAAAGTAGATGCTGCTAAAGCAGAAGCTGCTGGATTAATCGTTAAAGAAGTACCAGCAACTGCATTAGAGGTTAAAAGCGTAAATGCTCTTTCTAATACACTTGTAGAAGTGAAATTAGAAGAAGAAGTAACTCAAGCTGATGTAGATGCAGCTAGTTTCGTTATCGTTAAACATAACGATACTGCAGTTTTAGAAGTTGTTTCTGAAACTCTTCAATCAGATAAGAAAACAGTAAGATTAGCGACAGCTTCTCAAGAAGCATATGTAGCTTATAACTTAACTGTAGCTGGTGCTACAAAAGCATTTGTAGGTTTACCAGTTGATAATTCAAAACCAACTGCAACTGCAGTAGTTACTGATCATCAAACAGTAACAGTTACTTTCTCTAAGCCAGTTGACGTAGTTACTGCAACTAATATTGCTAACTATTCAATCGACAATAATTTAGTAGTATTACAAGCTAAATTAAACAATGCAGGTACAGTTGTAACATTAACAACAAGTGAGCAAGTAGTTGGAACTATTTATAAAATTACTATTGAAAATGTAACTGATTTAAATGGTAATAAAATGGATAAAATGGATACTTTATTCGGTGGTATGGCTAAAGATACTTCTAAGCCATCTGCAACTGCAGTAGTTACTGATAATCAAACAGTAACAGTTACTTTCTCAAAGAAAGTAGATGCTAATACAGCAACTAACATTGCTAACTATAAATTTGATAACAATTTAGTAGCTTTAAAAGCTGAATTAAACGATGCAGGTACAGTTGTAACATTAACAACAAGTGAGCAAGTAGTTGGAACAATCTACAAAATCACTGTTGAAGATGTAACAGATACATTAGGAAATAAAATGGATAAATATGAAACATTATTCGGTGGAATGGCTAAAGATTCTTCTAAGCCAACAGCTACTGCTGTAGTAACTGATAATGACAAAGTAACAGTTAACTTCTCAAAAAGAGTTGACAAAGCTTTAGCTGAAAATATTGCTAATTACTCAATCGATAATGGTTTAGTAGTATTACAAGCTAAATTAAATTCAGCTGGAACTCAAGTTGTTTTAACAACAAGTGAGCAAACAGTTGGAACAATCTACAAAATCACTATTCAAAATGTAGCTGATGCTGTAGGTAATGTAATGGAAAAATACGAAACATTATTTGGTGGTATGTCTAAAGACACTACACCTCCATCAATAAGCACAGTAGTAGCTGCTCAAAATACTTTAACAATCACTTTTAGTGAAAAAGTAAGTGAAGCGACTGCAACTAACTTATTAAATTATGCATTTGATGGTGGGTTAGGTTATGCAACTAAAGCTGAATTAAATGATGCTGGTACAGTTGTAACTTTAACTACTGCTAACCAAACACCAGGTAAAATTTACAATGTAACTGTATATAACGTTCAAGACGTTAACGGAAATACAATTAATACTACAAACAATGCAAGTAAAAAATCTTTTGTAGGTGTTGGAACTACGTCTGCAGCTAGCTTAAAATTACAAGCTGTTTCAATCGTAAATAACAATACAATTGATTTAATCTTCGATAGAGATTTATCAAATGCTAATAGAGATGATCTTGCTATTGCAGTTAGTAACTTAACAACAGCTAACCAAGCTGGATTAGAGTACACAAAAGTACTTCAATCAAACAAACAAGTAGTAAGAGTTCAATTTAGAAACACTGCTTCTGATAACCCAGCAATTTTCAATGCAGGTGTAGTTTATGAAGCTACAGTAACAGGACCAGCTAACTTAGTAACTTCAAACAATGCTAATAAAAAATCTTTTGCTGGAACAAATGTTGCAAACGTTGCTCCACAAGTTTCTGCAGTATCACCAATTAACTCAACAGCAGTTAAAGTATACTTCAGCAAACCAGTAAAAGGAATTTCTTCTGGATCATTTGTAATCAAACAAGGTAATACTACACTAAGCATTGCTTCAGTATCAGTAAATGCTACTCAAAGTGTAAGTGAAGTGACTGTAAACTTATCAACTGCTTTAGAGCAAGGTAAAGTTTATACATTAGAAACTGTTGTAGGTTTAACTGATGCATTTGGTTATATACCTGTAAGAATAACTAACTCAAACGGATCTACTTACTTAGTAAACTTCGGTGGAACTAATGTAGCTAACGTAGCTCCAAAATTAGATGTAGCTGTTGCTAATGACAGACACACAATCACTGCAACTTTCAGCGAGCCAGTTAACAATGCAGCTACTGCAGCATTTACATTAACTCAAGGTTCAACTGATTTATCAGCTAATATCATTGGTAGAGAAGTTTCAAGTGATAAAACTAAAGTTACTTTATTCTTAGATGCTGCAGCATTAGCTAATGGCGTTGAAGCTGGTAAAGTATACACACTTACAGTTGATGGTACTATCGTAGACCTTCAAAACTTAGCTATTAACGCTGACGCTACATCAAACGACAGAAAAGCTGTATTTGGTGGAACTAATGTTGTTAATGCTAAACCAGAAATCGCTGGTGTATCTATTAACGATGCTAACACTGTAATCACAGTAGTATTCAGTGAAAAAGTATCAGGAGCTATCGCTATGAGTAGTTTCGATATTACTGGTGCAGGATTTACTGCAGGTGCTGATACAGCAGTATTAAGCGCTGATGGAAAAACTGTAACGATTACTTTAGAAAATGCATTAAACGAAAAAGAAATTGCATCAATCAAAGTAAGTGCGGCAGGTGCGGCCATCATTAGTGACGTAACTAACCAAGCTCCAAAAACAGATGCAGTTCAATTCGGAACTAAGTAATTAACTGAATTATATTAATTACAATATAGTAATGGTAGGTGTTTTAACACCTACCATTATTTTTATGCTCTTCGTTAAAAGTTGAGAAAGAATAGGTTTAATTCTACAGATTGTTAACTCTAAGCTGTTCTTATATTGATTATATCTAATATGGATTTAGGAAGGGAAGATATAAAGCTATTGATTGGTCACACACGAAATGGTATAATATTCTAAATATGAAAAAATGTAATATTATGGGATGTTGTGTAATAAATTAAGGTTATATAGGGGGTTGATGAATATGAAATTAAAACGCAATTTTATTATATTGATGGTAGTCATAATGACTTTTTCATCAGTAACTTTATCTAATGGAAAGAGTAAAATAAATACATTAGATGAAAAAGCAACAGTTCTTAATCAACTGAATATCTTACTGGGTGATGGGACAGGTTATAATTTGCAAAATCAATTAAAAAGAAGTGAAGCTGTTACATTTATAGTAGGATTTTTAAATGCTAAAGGTATGGTAGAAGGTAATAAAGAAGATTATAATAAAACATCATTTAAAGACGTTTCTGAAAATACTTGGTATGCGCCATATGTGGGGTATTGTGTACAACAAGGTATTATAAGAGGGTTTGATGAACATACATTTGCTCCAGAGGGTACTCTGACAGAAAAAGCCTTTTTAACAATGGTATTAACAGCACTAGGCTATAAAATCGATGTAGACTTTGACTGGAATAATGTTTTTAGATTTTCTCATATAACTGGATTAGTAAGAGATTCTGAATATTTGATAAGAGTTGAAGACAACACTCAATTTACCCGTGGGGATGTAGTGAATGTTTTATATACAGCACTAAAGTTAGAGCATAGACAAATTAAAGAGCCTATGTTTGAAAGATTTATTAGGGAAGGCATAATTACTCAAAAACAAGGTGTTGAGTTTGGATTTATAGAAAATGATATACAGGTAGATATAAAAGAGATTAATGTAACTAGTAATACAGAAGTAGAGATTATTTTTAATAAAAATATTAGTGTATTAGATAAATATAAAATCTATATTACATACGAAGCCGAGAACCAAGTAAGACAACTACAAGTAAAAGAAATAGTGCCTCAAGATAACTTAGATACATTTATTCTTATATTCAATGAGAGGGAAATGAGACCTGTTGAATATAATATTAATATCCTTGAGATTGTTGATCATATAGGTACTATATCACAAAATATTGAGAATAAGTTTCAAGGATATATAACTAAAGAAGTACAATCAGATTACTTTAAGATAAGCAGAGTAGAAGCTATTAGTAACAAAGAAATAAATGTGTATTTTACTCAACCACTAAATAATATCTCAGGAAACTTCTATTCTTTCTATAAGAATGGTTCAAAAATAACAGAAATCAATAGCAATAATATAGTAATTAATAAATTAGCAAATACGGATAAGGGAATTAGTATTTTTCTTAGAGATTATATTTTTGATTCCATTGATTCATATGACTATTATGAGTTAGCAATAGACGGAGCAATAACAAGTGCTTATGGTGTAAGGCTAAACGATAATAAAGGGGATATAATGTATTTTAGCCCTACTGAAAAGGAAAGTGAGCCATTAACACTAAATGAGATTAAGGTTATAAACTCAAATACAATACAAATGTTTTTTAATAGAGAAGTTAATCCAATTATAGCGAGGCAAATATTTAATTATTACATCACAGATAATAATAATAATCCTATACGTGTTAAATCGGCTAAGGTTATAGATATTGAAGGCCATAAAGGGAGAACTGTAGTTCTTACAACTGAAAGTAATTTGATTTACAATACCATACACAAAATAATGATTAATAATATCAATGATATTACAAGGCAGTTTTCAATTCAAGAAAAAGAGTACAATTTTTTAGGGTACTATGTAAATAGTAATGATGTTAAAATTGAGGGTGCAGTTAGCCTAGACAATCATACAATTGTTTTAAAAGTAGACAAACCTTTAGATCAAGAGTCTGCAGTATTGGAATTTAATTATTATATAAGTGGAATGAATAGTCTAAATTACGGTACTCAACCTTTAGCAGTATATTATGATAATAAAATTGATCCATATACCATAAAACTATTTCTACCATTAGATAAACCCTTAACAACAAATAATTACTATAATGTAGAAATAAGAAATAGCATAATGGATCACCTGGGGAATTTTCAACAGTCACATAATAATAAATCCTTTAGTATATACCATTATCATAACTATGATATGGGGGTACAAATATCAAATGCGATAACTGTCGGACAAGACACAATAAAGGTTACATTAAATAAAGAAATAGGTCTTAAAGTGCCAAATGTATTAAATACAAATTATACTCTATCGTATGAGAAGAATGGTGTTAAATCCACAAAACAACCTATTGGATTTACTTATATAAATCCAACAACAATTGTTTTAAGATTTGACATCTTAGAAGAAGGAATAGATTATAATATAAGTTTTAATGAACTAGTTGATTTTGGTGGCAAAGTAACCAGTAGACAAGATTCAGTATCAGTAAAGCAAGGTGTAAAATAGAAAAAGGGTAGATATTATATATAATATCTACCCTTTTCTTTTACATAATCCAAAAAAGATTATTGTTGAATTTATTATTTAGTTCCAAATTGTACAGTAGTAGTATTTGGAGCTTGGTTATTTAAGTCTCTTATACTTAATTCACCTGAAGCACTTACACCAATGCTAGCAATTTGGTTTGAAGCTAATGAATTTTCAAGAGTAATAGTTACTGTTTTACCATCTGAAGATAATACAGCGCTATCTAATCCAGCAACAAATCCAGCACCTGTAATTGCAAAGTGACTAGCTTCAACAGTTCCAACAACTTTTTCACTAAATACTAATGAAATAACATTGTTAGTTTGGTTAATTGATACACCAACGATTTCTGGTTTTGCATTAACTACGTTAGTTCCTGCAAATACAGCACTTCTATCAGTAGATGATCCATTAGCATTTATAGCTAAACCTTGAAGATCTTCGATTGTTCCGTCTACAGATACATTATAGATTTTACCTGCTTCAACGCCATTTGGTAATGTAGTTGCATCTAAGAATAAAGTAACTCTTGTTTTATCACTAGAAGCTTCCGCTGCAATGATATGAGCTGATAAATCAGTTCCATTTTGAGTTAATGTATAAGTTGCAGAAGTACTATTATTAACAGCTTCACTGTAAACTACTGTGATTGTATGTCTATCTGTAGCAACAGCCGCATCTAACTTAGGAGCTATGTTAGCTACATTAGTACCTGCAAAGTTAACTAGGTAAGTAGAACCGTTTGAGTTAGTTGTTCTTACTGGAATAAATCCAAATCCATCAGTTAAACCAGCATTAGTTTCTAATGTATAGATTTTACCTGCTTCTAAAGCAGTTCCTAAATTAACAGTTACTTCAGTTACAACATCGTTAGCTTCAACTGATACTGAAGAGATTGCAACAGTAGTTTCACCTTGTTTAATAGTGAAAGCGCCTGAAGTAATTCCAGTTACAGGTTTGCTAAAGAATACTTTAACTGCAGTAGAGTTAATTGGAGATACTGTAGATACTTGTGGAGCAACGTTAGTTACGTTAGTTCCTGCAAAAGCTTTTACATTTGCATTATTAGATTCAACTAAGTTAGCTGGACCAGTTATAGTAGCTTGGTAAATTACACCAGCATTAAATAATGAAGGATTAGTAGAAGAATCATCTCTAAATTGTACTCTTAATACACTTGCGTTAGTTTGAAGTACTTTTTCATAAGTTAATCCAGCATTAGTGTCATTAGTTATTTTATCGATTGCTACAGCTACTTCATTTACATTTTCAGTAGTTAAGTTATTATCGAATAATAAATCAATAGTATTGTTGTTTACAATTGATACAGCTTGTAGATTAAGAGTAGCAGTTGAAGTAGTTCCAACACCTACGAATGATTTTCTGCTTGCATTGTTTGCAGCGTTAATAATGTTTCCATTTACATCTGCTACATTTAATACTGTTACATTATATATTTTTCCTGGTGTTTGATTTGCAGTTGTTAAAGTTACAACTGTACCCGCTTCATTTAATTCAGCGTTGATAGCATAACCTAAACCACCATCAAATACATAGTTTAATAAGTTTGTTGCAGTTTCTTCGCTTACTTTTTCACTAAATGTGATTGTTACAGTATTAGCTGATGATTGTACTTGACCAAGGATTGTTGGTGCAGTTGTATCTTTAGCCATACCACCAAATAAAGTTTCGTATTTATTCATTACATTTCCTGCATTATCAGTAACATTTTCAATAGTAATGTTGTAGATAGTACCAACAGATTGTTGGCTAGTTGTTAAAACAACTTGAGTACCAGCTGAGTTTAATTCAGCTTTTAATACTACTAAATCATTGTTAATTGAGTAGTTAGAGATATTTTCAGCAGAAGCTTTATTTACTGCTTTAGAAAAATCAACTGTTACTTTATTATTAGCTGTAACAACAGCAGTAGCAGAAGGCTTAGAAGTATCTTTAGCCATGCCACCAAATAAAGTTTCATATTTATTCATTACATTTCCTACTTTATCAGCAACATTTTCAATAGTAATGTTGTAGATAGTACCAACAGATTGTTCGCTAGTTGTTAAAACAACTTGAGTACCAGCTGAGTTTAATTCAGCTTTTAATACTACTAAACCGTTATTCACTGAGTAGTTAGCAATGTTTTCAGCAGAAGCTTTACTAACTGCTTTAGAGAAATCAACTGTTACTTTATCGTGAGCTGTAACAACAGCGGTAGCAGAAGGCTTAGAAGTGTCTTTAGCCATACCACCAAATAAAGTTTCATATTTATCCATTGTATTACCACTTAAATCAGTAACATTTTCAACAGTTATAGTATAGATTGTACCAACAGATTGCTCGTTAGTTGTTAAAACAACTTCAGTACCAGCTGAGTTTAATTCAGCTTTTAATACTACTAAATTATTGTTGATTTTATAGTTATTAATATTTGTAGCTGTAACTACGTCTACTGGCTTAGAAAAGTTTACTGTAACTGTTTGGTTATCAGTAACTACAGCAGTAGCAGCTGGCTTAGTATTATCAACAGGTAAACCTACAAATGATTTTGTAGCACCAGCTACAGATAAATCATAAGCAACATATGGTGTTTGAGCTGCTGTTGACACTCTTACTGTTTTATTATCTGCTAATAATGTTGCAGAAATTACTGCTAATGATTCGCTAGAATTATTATGATTAACAATTGCGAAATTAGCTGCATTTACATCAGCTGGAGTTACTTCTTTATCTAATTTAACTTCTACAAGTGAATTAGAAACAGCTTTTACACTTAGTACAGATAATTGTTGAGTAACTTTCTCAACCAATTGTAAGCCTAATTTTTCAGCTAAAGTTTTAGTGTTGTTATTTGCTTTTGATGCTAATGCATCGAAAGTTAATACTGAAATATTTCCAACATTTACTTTATCATTAGAAACTTCTGATAGTGAATTAATTAATCCAACTGAAAGTGCTAATGCTTCTACTGTATTCCAGTCGTAATCAACACCAGCTATGTAACCTAGTGCCTCAAGTAATACACGAGTGTATTCTTTAGAACTAATTTCTTCGTAAGGTCTTAAAGTTCCATCTTCGTAACCTACAACACCTAACTCAGGGTTAGCTTTTAAGAAAGCCATTAATTTTTGAACGAATGGTGAAACCCCTTGCTCATTTGCATCAGCAAAAGTTGGGCTATTTCCGTCAAATGTAAAGTTATCAAATTCAGCTTGTCTTCCTAAAAGACGAATAAGCATTGTGAACGCACGGTATCTTGTCATATTTTGTTCTAAGTTAACACCGTTACCTTCTCCAACGATAACCTCAAGTTCTAATACTCTAGCGATTTTTTCAGCATTTGTTAATGGTGCAGCAAATGAGCTGAAAGCAAAACTAGATAAGATCATTTGGCCTGCTAAAGCAAAAGCCATTATTTTTTTTGTGCTATTTTTCATTAATAACATCCTCCTTAAATACGTAATTTTGATATAGTTTTATCGACAAACTAAAACAAAACAACTATTAAGTTGACCTTTTATGTCAACTAGGTACGAGTACATTCTATCTAATTGCAATAGCATATTCAATGCACAAAATATTCCAAGGGGGTTAAGGGGTAATGAAAATAGATGTAATATAAGTAAAAAAAATAAATATATATAATAGTAGGAAAATTTTTGTGCCTGTATTATGCAATATATTTATAACCTATAATAAATTTGTAATAAATACACATCAATCATTTATAAAATACTTCAAGATACTAGATTTAATTAATATATAATAATGTAGAAATAGGGCAGTTTATGTGAATTTCAAATAAAACCTTTACAATTCAAATAAGTTCTGATAGAATAATCTTGTTGTTACGAAAGTGTTACAAAAGTATAAACAAATTATACGGAGGATTTTCTTATGAATGGATTACCAAAATGCTCTGAAATGATGGTTATAAAACGTCTGCAAGTTATAATGATAGCTTTCTGCACGATGTTCATCATTTTTGCAGTAAATCGACTTGGTTCACACACATCAAACGAAGTCCAGCCTGTTTTAGCTAGTGCATATAAAGTAGTTTTAGACGGAAATGAAATTGGTATTATAGAAGATAAAAATCAAGTAGATGACTTATTTAGAAATATATCTTACAAAGTACAAAGAGATCTTAATAAAAGTATGTTAATAAATAAAAACATTAAGTATTATATTGAACATACTGAACCAAGTAATTTCACTAGTTTAGAAGAGTTAGAAGTAATTATATATGAATCATTACTAAGTCGAGCTTCTGATTTTAAACAAATGGCCTATATACTTAAAGTTAATGATTTAGAAATAGCATTAGAAAATCAAGAAGCTGTTCTTTCAGTTCTTGAAGAGGTTCAAAAGAAGTATGACAGGCGTGGACAATTCAGTGTTGAACTTGTATCTAATAAGGAAGAGGAAGAAACTTTAATAGCAAGAGTTTCTAAATTAGATAAAATTGAAAGAGATACAAATATGGTTACAGCAACTATGAGTTTAAGTAGTGATAATGATGCAGAAGAAGTAGTAGAAGAGATAGATGAAGGCAGTGAAATTGTTGAAATTGATTTTGTTGAAACAGTAGAAGTTTTTTCAGGATATATAAGTATGAATGACTTAAAAACAATTGAAGAAGCCATTGAACTTATAACAAAAGAAAAAGAAGAAGAAAAAATTTACGAGGTTCAAAGTGGAGACAGTCTTTCTGTTATAGCATATAAAAATGAAATGGCATTACAAGACTTGTTAAAACTAAACCCTAACATCACTGAAAAATCAGTACTACAAATTGGTCAAGAACTGGTTATTACAGTTCCTGAACCAGAACTATCAGTCCTTACAAGAGAAAAAATTGTATATACAGAAGATGTTAGAAGAGGAACTGAGTATGTTAATAATGCAAACAAATACAAAGGGCACTCACAAACAATTAATAATGGGTCAGATGGTGTAAAAGAAGTAACAGCAATAATCAGTAAAGTTAATGGTTATGAAGATGGAAAAGAAGTTGTTGAAGAAAGAATCATTCAACAACCAGTTTCAAGAGTTATCGAAGTTGGAACAAAGCCTCTACCTTTTGGTTCAACAGGTCAATATATAAGACCTATAGCTGGTGGAAGATTTACATCAGGATTTGGTTATCGAAGTGGTGGATTCCATTATGGTGTTGACTTTGCTACTGCAATAGGAACGCCTGTTAGAGCATCAGATGGTGGAAGAGTTGTTTTTGCAGGATGGCAAGGTGCATATGGGTATGTTATTTTTATAGACCATGGAAATGGTGTAGAAACAAGATATGCTCATCTTAATAGGATTTTAGTAAGAACAGGTCAAATAGTGTCTCAACACGAAAAAATAGCTGAAACAGGAAATACGGGAAGAAGTACAGGACCACATATACATTTTGAGATTAGATTTGATGGGGTAGCTGCAAACCCTATGAATTATATAAGATAAATAAAATCCCACATCTATTTGAAGGTGTGGGATTTTTGGCTTCAGTTATATTCTATTTACATAATACAGTATATTTGATAAAATGAAACTAATTTATATTAGGGGTGGTATTAATGGAACATAAGGTTTTAGTTGTTGATGATGAAAAATCAATTGTTGATATATTAAAGTTTAACTTAAAGAGAGAAGGATTTAATGTATGTGTTGCTTACGATGGAGAAGAGGCAATAGATATAATTCATAAAGAAAAACCAGATTTAATCCTTTTAGATATTATGATGCCTAAGCTGGATGGACTACAAACTTGCAGGATTATTAGAAAAGATTATGATATACCTATAATAATGCTAACAGCAAGAGCAGAAGAGGTTGATAAAGTTCTAGGTCTTGAGCTAGGAGCAGATGATTATGTTACTAAGCCTTTTAGTATTAGAGAATTGATGGCTAGAGTTAAAGCAAACTTAAGAAGAACAAATAGCAAAGAAAATAATGGTGAAAAATCTACTATTATAACTTTTAAAAATTTAAGCATAGATTTAGCAAAATATGAGGTACTTAAAGATGGTAGGATTATCGAATTAACATTAAGGGAATTTGAATTATTGAAATTTTTGTCAACACAAAAAGAACAAATTTTTACAAGAGAACAATTGTTAGAAAAAGTTTGGGGATATGAATATTATGGTGATGTAAGAACAGTTGACGTAACCATACGAAGATTACGTGAAAAAATAGAAAATGATCCTAGTAAACCAGAATTTATACTCACCAAAAGAGGCGTAGGTTATTTCTTTATGAGATAAATTAAGTGTACATTTAAGTGAAGTAAAAACCTTCATAGCTAATGGTGAACCATGAATATCGGGGAGTGTACAGGAGTGAATCTATGAGAAGTGTAAGATGGAGACTAGTTGGATTTTATGTACTGCTAGTAGTTATAGTAATGATTGTAAGCGGGACGCTTATTGTTACTATGTTAAGAAATGATGCCTATAATAAATTAGAGGAAGAATTAAAAGAGACAGTAAGAAATATTAAAGTGGATATAGATTTAACAAGTGAAACAGGAGAGATAGAAGCCAGTCTAATAAAGAATATAGAGGGTTTAGGATCTATTGTGAAGGATAAAAAGATTTATCTGTTAGATCAAGAAGGGTTTGAAATATACCCATTTGAGAAAGATGATAAATATTTAAATCATGTTGTTACAGCATCAGTAAAAGGTTTATTCAGTAAAGAGGTTGGTATAACATATACTGAAGAAAAAGGGAGTATAGTAGAGTATAGGGAGTACGCAGAACCAGTAGTTAAAGATGACCAAGTTACTTTCATAATCTATGCGAGAATGTCAACAAGACAAGTGGAAGAAAATTTAGGGGATACAATATTTATCATTGTAATATCCATAATGATTGCATTGTTATTAGCTACTGTTTTAGGTGCAGTACTATCTAACTCCCTAACAAAACCTATTTTAGCATTGACCACTCAAGCAAGAGAAATGGCAAAGGGTAATCTTGATAGTGTAATAGAAGTGAAATCTGATGATGAAATAGGCGAATTAACACAAAATTTTAATATAATGGCACAAGTTCTAAGTAAAACAATATCTGAAATGATTGGTGAAAAAAATAAATTAGAAACTGTATTTAGTCATATGACAGATGGTATTTTGGTTTTTGATAAAGAAGGCAACTTAACTCATATAAATCCTGCAGCTAAAAGATTATTTGAAGTTGGAGAAAACAAAGAATTCAATAATATATTTAGTGTATTTATGGATGTAAATTATGAAAATATGCTATTAAAAGTACATAAAGATATTATACAACATATTATTAAGAACGAAGACAAATACTTAAATATATGCTTTGCGCCATATCAATTGCAAAGCAACAAAAACATTGGGATTATTTGTGTAGTACAAGATGTAACAAAGCATAAGAAATTAGAAGAAATGCAAAAGGAATTTGTTGCCAATGTATCACATGAATTAAGAACCCCATTAACGACAATAAAAAGTTATACAGAAACATTATTAGACGGTGCCATGGAAGAAGAAGAGATATTAAAAAAATTCTTAGAAGTAATTAATAATGAAAGTGATAGAATGACAAGCTTAGTCAAAGACTTACTAGACTTGTCAAAATTAGACAGCAAACAAACTCAGTTCACAATGCAGTTAATGAATCTAACATATGTGTTAGAAGATAGCGTTACTAAGTATGAAATACACGCTAAGAAAAAAAATCAAAGAATTCTGTTTAAAAAACCTGACAAGGCGTATAAGATTGTTGGAGATGCTAACCGTATAGAGCAAGTAATAAAAAATATAATAAGTAACGCCGTAAAGTATACAAAAGAAGATGGAACCATTGAGATTAATATGTACCAAGAGTTAGAGAATATGATAATTTCAATTAAAGACACAGGGATAGGGATACCTAAAGAAGATGTTGATAGGGTATTTGAAAGATTCTATAGGGTTGATAAAGCAAGATCAAGAGCAATGGGTGGTACTGGTCTAGGTTTATCTATTGCCAGGGAAATAATGGAATACCACGGAGGTACTATTCGAGTAGAAAGTAGTTTTGGTGAAGGAAGTTGTTTTTACTTGGTATTTCCTAACTTAGATGTTAATGAATAGAAATATTCATGTAATGTGATTGTAATAATGGTAGTATATACTAATATAGTATAATACTATAAATAAAGAAGGTGAGTTTATGAAGAGAAAATTGTTTAGTAGTATTTTATTAATAATATTGATTTCTAGTCTGTTCTCTTGCATGACTTATGCTTCAGCTGGTAATACACAAGCCTCCATGGATGCAGAAGCTTTCTTAGAGTTTTTTCAAATAGATGAGTCTATTCTGTTTGATACAGTTTCTAATGCAATTGAGAGTGAAAGAAGTATTAACAATTTTAAATATTTTAGATTAATACAAGGGTTCTCAAGATATGTCAATCCTACGTTTTCTTCTCAAAGATATTTAGTAGGAGAAGGGGAGCCTGGAACAAGTATCGGAATAATGGTTTACTCTATTAGAAATGAGAATATAGTGGTACAAAACCAATTAAGAATTCAAACCATTGGTGCTTCAGGCTTATTCAATCGTATGCTCTTTTTTAACAACATCGGTGACAATAATGTATTGATAGCTGTTAGAAAGAACAATGAAACAATATATAAACGTTTTGTAGTCAATAGAAAAGCAGAAGAAACAAAACAAAGGCTAGAAGTATTAGATATAAGATTATTTAGTTTATAATCATTATATAAGTATCAGTAAAAAACAAGGAGATTCATAACATAGAAGCAAACAAAATAAAGGATGAAATTATGGTGATTAAAGATGAAAATTAGATCTTTTAAACTATCCATTATTATAATATTAATTTTAATGAGTTTTTTTCAGGTTATGAGGTTATGGTTTGGGGACGTTTCAAACCGTAACTTTTTTTATAATTTTATGGCAAATAAAGATAGTTATGGGGAATTGCTTTTTGATGATGCACCCTTACTTAATCCTATAACCATGGCAGTTCACTATCCCCAAATAGATCAAGACCATTTTTTTATAATACATAAGGATAGATTAGAATACAGTGAACTGCATTTAACCAATAGAAGAATCATTCAAGATATAATACGATATGGTAAAAATGAAGGAATAGCTGTTGTAGACTGGAATCTATTCTGGAATAGCCAATCTGTAATCATGAAATTACCTTTCTCAATGTCCTATGGAGATTTATTAGAAGATACTAAAATTGTAAGCAGTGTTTCTGATATAAACTACGTATTTAACTACCTTGTAATAATACCATCTACTAATGCTAATAGAGCTTTAAAATGCTATTTGGTTAATGTAGAACAAGGGTATGCAATGGAGTTGTCTTACAAAAATGCCTTTGGTTCCTCTAATAACAATAGATTAATAAGTATAGTAAACAATATTTATTCAAAGCAAACATTTCCTACATATTTAGCTACTAAAAAAATAGGATTAAGACGATTTAATCAAAATGTTTTTTTACCAGTAGAAGATGTGAATGTTTATAGTATTAGAATAAGTGAGCCTTTTTTTAATGAGGAAGGTTTTGATGAAAGAGGACTAGAGAGTTATATAAATAGATTTTTCGCTAACCCTGCAGCAAAATATTTAATAAGAGATGAAAGTACTTGGACATACCGAGATGAAAAAAGCGTAGTGAAGTATAATGAAATTGGAGTAATAGAATATACAGATTTGACAGTTAGAAATCAGGTAAATGATACGAGCTTAACTCAAGCATATAGAATAGCAAAAAGATTTCTTGATAATAGTGAGAGTATTGATGAAAATCAATATTACCTTAAAAATTATGAAGTAACAAGTAAAGAAATAATACTGTATTTTAACTATAGATATAATAATTTTGATTTTGTTATAAGTGAGGATTTAAAGAATAAGCTGAGCATAAAAGCCCCAATAGAAGTTAGAATAAGTGATGAAAAAGTTGCTTATTATAAAAGATGGATAGTTGAGTGGGAAACAAATATATTCGAATTTAAAGAGGTGGATGTTAACTATACAAAAGCCTTGGATAAATACGTGGAATTACTAGCGAGACAAACTCAGTATATAGAAGATATGTATTTAGCATATTTTATTGAGGAGCTTAATTATAATGCTACGCTAAATTGGATTATAGAATCAGATAAAAAGTATGTTGTTCATTTGGATTAGTTTATTGAGAGGCGATAAAAAATGAATTGGAATAAAGCACAAACAATACTTATTGTTACATTGATATTATTAAATCTAACTTTATTTTATATGAATTATAAACAGGAAGATAAATATACATTATCCTTGTCTAGACAAAGTGAGATGCAAAGAATTTTAGAACTTAATAATATAATTGTATATGACCAATTACCACAATATAATCCATTGCCTCGTTTAAAAGTAAGGGAATATTCCATTAATGAAACCAATCTTTTGAATAAATTTTTTAATAGTTCTAAGGAGGTCTCTTTAACGATAACAGCAAATGGTAGGCAATATGAAAAAAACAATGAAAAATTTGTTATTACAACAAAAGGCGAAGATAAAGGTATAATTAGATATTATCAAGAAAATAATACAAAAATTAGTATGATAAATGAAAGTGTGGTATTAGATATAGCAAAAGATTTTGTAAAAAAAATTACATTAAATCAAGGAAAATGGAAAATGTCTAACATTTTTAGAATGGATAATAATACATACACAGTAATCTTTAATGAAGACTATAAAGGATATCCTATTTTTAATAGTTATGTAAAGCTTGAAATAAATGAATTTGGTATTAAAGATGCTGAATTTAGACGTATAGTTCCTGAAGGTTTTGTAAAACCTAATCATACAATATATCCTATAGATCAAGTTCTTTATAATTTTATGTACAGTAATAATCTTAATAACAATGAATTAATTAGGATAACAAATATTGATTTAGGTTATGAAACATCAAAAAACATTAACGGGGAAGAAATTAGGCAATATATTGAGCCATATTATATTATTAGATTGGCAAATGGTGAAGAGTTTTTTATAAATGCATACTCCAACACCTTTGAATAGCAGATAAACCCATATAAAAAGAAGAAATAACTATTCCACTGTGTATTTATTTATGATATAATTTATACAATATTGTAAAAAAATAAAATTAGTGTAGATAAGATTATTTTGAAATAATAGGATATAGAATTGAACTAAATATATAATGAGGTGTATTAATGGAACAGCTAATTATTAGGGGCAAAAAACCACTAACTGGAGAAGTATATATTAATGGTGCAAAAAATGCAGCATTAGGCGTTCTTGCAGCTGCAATATTATCTGATGAAGATTGTATAATAGAAAACATACCAAATGTTAATGACATCAATGTACTATTACAAGCAATCAGTAAAACTGGTGCAAAAGTTGAAAAAATGAAAAATCACAAAGTAAAAATTAACGGAAAAGGTGTATCATCTTTTTCAATTGATTATGAATCAATAAAAAAGATAAGAGCATCTTATTATTTATTAGGCGCTTTATTAGGTAAATACAAAAAAGCTGAAGTAGCTTTACCTGGTGGCTGTAATATTGGAAACAGACCAATAGACCAACACATCAAAGGATTTGAAGCTCTTGGAGCAACAGTAAAAGTTGAACATGGTATGATTATTGCAGAAGCGAAAGAATTAAAAGGTGCTAATATATACTTAGACGTTGTAAGTGTAGGAGCAACGATTAATATTATGCTAGCAGCTATATTAGCAAATGGCACAACAATTATTGAAAATTCGGCTAAAGAACCTCATATTGTAGATGTAGCAAATTTCTTAAATAGTATGGGCGCGGATATAAAAGGTGCAGGTACGGATGTTATAAAAATAAATGGTGTTGAAAAATTGCACAAAACAGAATACATGATTATCCCAGATCAAATTGAAGCAGGAACATTTATGTTAGCGGCAGCAATTACTGGTGGAGATGTTACGGTAAAAAGCATTATTCCTAAACATATGGAAGCCATATCTGCCAAATTACAAGAGATGGGTGTTACAATTGAAGAGCAAGATGAAGCAATAAGAGTTATTGCAAAAGAGCCTTTAAAAAGCACACATGTAAAAACATTACCTTATCCTGGATTCCCTACAGATATGCAACCTCAAATGACAGCGGTACTTTGTACTGCTAATGGAACAAGTGTAATGACGGAAAGTATATTTGAAAATAGATTTAGATATATAGATGAATTATCACGTATGGGCGCAAATGTAAAAGTTGAGGGTAATACAGCCATAATTGATGGTATAAATTCTTATTCAGGAGCTGAAGTAAGTGCACCTGATTTAAGAGCCGGTGCAGCACTTATTTTAGCTGGATTAGCAGCAGATGGTATTACAATTATCAATCAATTAGAGTATATCGATAGAGGATATGAAAATATCGAAGATAAATTTATAGCAATTGGTGCAGATATTGCTAGAGTATCAAATGAAAAAGAGATTAAAAAATTTAAACTAAAAACTTGTAGTTAACTACTTAAAAAATCTGCTATAAGCAGGTTTTTTTATATGCTAAGAAAGTGCTACTTTTCAAACATATAACTTTGTTCAGTTAATTTCTACATAGGGGGAACGTATTGTGAATGACAAAATAATAGGGATTATTGGAGGAATGGGTCCAGAAGCTACTGCTAATTGTTATATGAAAATTATTAAGGCAACAAAAGCAAAAAAAGACCAAGATCACTTCCGAATAATAATAGATAGCAATGCCAAAATTCCAGATAGAACAGAAGCCATATTAGGCAAAGGAAAAAATCCTATTAAAGAGATAATAAATACAGGAAAAAATTTAGAAAAAACAGGTGTAGATGTGGCAATGATTCCATGTATGACATCTCACTATTTCATAGAAGAAGTGCAGAAACATTTGAAATTCCCTATTTTAAATGCCTTCATTGAAACCAATAACTATATAAAAAGTACATATCCAAATGCTAAAAAAGTAGGCGTTTTAGCAACTAGTGGAACATTAAAAACACAACTATTTAATAAATACTTTGGTGATATAGAAGTCCTATACCCATCAGAAAACAGCCAAAATAATAAAGTGATGGAAGCTATATATGGTGAACGAGGCATCAAACAAGGGCATCTTACAGAAGAACCATTACAGCTATTGAAAGAGACTGCAGAGGAATTAATCCAACAAGGGGCAGACTTAATTATATCCGGCTGTACAGAGATAGAACTGGTATTAAAACAAAATCATTTAAGTAAGCCACTTATTATACCTATGGATGTAGTGATTGAAAAATTAGTAAAATAGCTTAGGGGTAATATTAAAATGAAAATAACACTTTTATGCGTAGGAAAATTAAAAGAAAAATACTTAAAACAAGGCATTGACGAATATAGCAAAAGGCTTAGCAGGTACTGTAAATTAGAAATTATAGAAGTAGCGGATGAAAAAGCCCCAGAAAACATGAGTGCAAGTGAAGAAGAGCAAGTTAAAGGTAAAGAAGGGGAAAAATTAAGCAAATACATAAAAGAGAACACCTATGTAATTGCCTTAGCAATAGACGGAAAACAACTATCTTCAGAGGAATTAGCGGATAAAATAAGTGAATTAGGGGTAAGAGGCAATAGCCATATTGTATTTATAATAGGTGGTTCACTAGGATTATCAGATGAAATACTAAAAAATGCCCACCAAAAACTAAGTTTCTCAAAAATGACATTCCCTCATCAGTTGATGAGAATGATTTTATTAGAACAGGTGTATAGAGGATTTAGAATTATTAATGGAGAACCATACCATAAGTGACTGCGGTTATAAGATACTGAATTTTAAAAAGGCTAATTACCTTAAGAATTACTTTTGGTAATAAGCCTTTTTATTAGGTTTAATTTAATGTTCAGCATTAGATGTTATACAATAGGCACATATATATCAATTTCTCCATTTTGCATATATCTTTCGTCATACAGCTCAAATTGAGGCCTGAAGTCTATTTCATTCATTAGTAGGCACTGTGAATATCAGTGTGCAAGAAGAAGCCAACTATTGTATTCGTTCAACTCAAAGTAGTAAAATTTAATCCACTAAAGTTAATAGAATTATGCGAATGAAATTCAGTAAAATTATATATATTAAGTAATAAATACGTTAATTGAAATAATTAACAAAGTATTATGGATTATTAGTTTAGAAAAGTATATAATATAGAAAATAGATAAATAAATAAATAATGGTGAAAGGACAAGGGAAGGTATGAAAAAAAATAAGATAATAAGTGTGATCGTATTATTAATGATATTTTTTTTAATGAGTAGTTTGATGGTTAGTGGAGAAGAAGTGCAGTTAGATGTAAATATATCCTATGGGTTTGATGAATACATTAAAATAAATGAATCTATGCCTGTTATTGTAGAGATTACAAATTTAGGAGCAGCTTTTGAAGGAGAAGTTTATGTTGAAGTATTAGAAAAAAGAGGCGGTATAATAGGATTTGGAAAATCAATTCATATAGCACCCAATGAAACGATTGAATTTGGTTTGCCTATTAATGTTGATGTGGTTGTTGCAACATTTGATGTAATAATAAAAGATCAAAATGGAGTAACTGTAAAAAAAATGGTCATTGATATTGATCAATCAAAAATACTTACCAGTGAGTTACTAGTAGGTGTTTTAAATAATGATGAAAATGCGTTAGCTTATTTTGAAAAGGCAGACGTAAATACACCAATTGTTATGGCAAGTGTTCCTGAAAGTAATGGGATAGTTTATTACGATGCACTGGATGTTTTAATTATAAATGACTATGACACAACTAGTTTTAATGAAGAACAATTATCAGAAATAAGGTTGTGGGTTTTTGAAGGTGGTCATTTAATTGTTGGTGGAAAAAATGAGTATCATATTTTTACTGCATTTGAAGGGTTAGTTGATATAGATGTTCAATCTACAACCACAATAGAAACCAATTTTAATAATAGTAATTTAATGACCACTAATTTAGAGATAGATAATATTAAGATAGAAGACTCAAAAGATGTCTTTGGTGATGGTACAGTATTAAAATCAAATGTATTTAGTGGTGTTATTATTACAGCGCCATTTGACTTGGCTTTTGATTCGGAGTATGAAAGTAAAGAAGATTTTGCTACACTATTACTGAATAAAATAATAACATCAGAATATATTTCTGAACTAATAAACCGAGATCAAGATACATTATTAATCTATAATGACTTTTTTGATGGATTTCCAGAAAAAAACACATCTAATAAAATGTTAAACATTTTTATAGGGATTATATATTTGATTGTAAGTGTAATTTTAATAATATATGTAGGCAAAAAACTGAATAAAGGAAAACTGGCTGCTATAGCTATTATAGGTTTAGGCGTAATAACCATACTCGGTGTTAACTTATTATCTAAACAAGTAACTATAGATAGAATCAATATTATAAATTTAGATAAAAATAAACAGGCTGGCATACAGAGTTATATGAAAATATCTTTATCTAAAGGAAATGATTTGGATATTCAAGAAAAAAATGATATGACACTACAAGTTCTTAATGGGAATGGTAATGATACGCATTCAGATGCTATTTATTTTGGAATGGCAGACACAGAGGATTTTAAAGAAAAGATTTATTGGGATTTAACATACAGTGAAGAAGGTATTACGGGTAATATATATAATCATCTAGGAAAAAAGATGGAAGATGTATTTATATACGGAAAAGGCAGACTGGTTTCTTTGGGCGATATTAAAGAAGGAAGGCAAGCTGTATCAGGATATCTCAATCCATCATTTTATGGAAATAACATTATAGATATACTCTTTTCAGATGACAATAAAGAGGATATAGAAAAAGAGCAAAGAATTGCCTTAATTGAAATGTTTTTAATAGATGATTATATTGACGCCAATAGTCATTATAATTTAGTTGGTTTTTATAATTTACAAGAAGAAAGTAACGTTCAAGTTAATAGTAAATCAGTAAAAGAGAATAGCTTAAACATGGTCATTGTACCATTGGATATTAGGTTGCTTCAAGGCGTAGAACAAGTTTTTCCATTAGGATACTTTACACCTATTCTAGCGTTTGTGGATAATAGAAAAGATTATGAGTATGATATAAGCAATGGCATCTTTTATGGAGAAAAAGTGGAATTAGGCTATATATTTAATAATATAGATATTAGCCAAATTAGATTTGATACCATAGAAAATCATAGATTTGACCAGTTTTCAGGTGAAATATTTATTTATAATAATGAACAAGAAGCATATGAAGCTTTTGACTATAAGAATGAAGTATTAGAAGGGGAGCAATTGACTCAAGTATTAGATGAACATAATCAATTGCTTATTAAATTGATTCAAGAGAATAATCAAGAAGATAACCCAGTGGCAATACCTCTTATTGGATTAGAAGGCATTTATAAATAGAAATAAGAAAAAATAATTACTTCTAAACATCAACAAACCATAAATTTTATGAATTTGTGGTTTGTTATTTCTTTGAGCTGCTTGTTTATAGAGTAGAATATACAGGGGAAAAAAGAAACTGCCGTTACAACATCACAGGGGGACAGCTCTTCTGTGTTAGAGCTTTCTAATTGTCTTTCAAATCACAATTTAGAAATTTTTGAATGCTACTATTTTTATTGATATAATAAAGAAAACCATATAAGTGAGGTGTATCATGACAAAGCATCATATTTATACAATGAGTTTCGCAAGTGTCTACCCCCATTACGTTAATAAGGCAGAGAAAAAAGGACGTACCAAAACAGAAGTTGATGAAATCATCTGTTGGTTGACAGGGTATAGCCAAGAAGAGATAGAAGTGGAACTGGAAAAACAGACAGACTTTGAAACGTTCATTGGGAAAGCACCACAACTGAATCCTGCCAGAGATATGATCAAAGGTGTGGTCTGCGGTGTAAGAGTGGAAGACATAGAAGAACCAACTATGAAGGAAATTCGCTATTTGGACAAATTGATCGATGAGTTGTCTAAGGGAAAAGCTATGGAGAAGATTTTGCGAAAATAGTTATCATATGAAGAACACTGATTCCAACTGAAGTATAAAAGAATCGGTGTTTTTTATTTTCTTCTTTTGTATAAATAGAAGTTAAAAAACTTAAAAATCTATAAAAAATGGAAAGTAGACTTGACATTTATGTGGGGAGTGCATATAATAAATGTAAAGCTAACTTTCCGTTAGTTAAGAAAGGGGTTTTATAGTGAAAAATAAGTTGGAAGAAATACGCAAAGAAAAAGGTATAAAACAAGAAGAACTTGCTGATGCATTAGAAGTATCAAGGCAAACAATTGGATCATTAGAAAATGGTAGGTACAATCCATCTATTATTCTAGCATTTAAAATTGCACGTTATTTTGGTATGCGTATTGAAGAAATTTTTATTTATGAGGAGGAATAAATATGTTTAAGAAAAAGGCATGGTATATGGGTACAATAATAATAGGAATTCTTTTATTTGGAGGAAGCTTTTTACTAAAAGGTGAAGATCAGAAGCATATTATGGGGCTTCTTCTTGGAGTAGGTTCAGGATTAGTGGGAATGAGCATTGCCAACTTATATATGATATATTTAGAACAAAAAAATCCAGCACTAGTGAAAAAGAACACAATTGAATATAATGATGAAAGAAATATAACAATTCGTCATAAGGCAAAAGCAAAAGCTGGCGACATTACACAATGGCTTATTATAGGTATCAGCTATATAACAATTCTTACCAATGCGCCTGTATGGGTAACGCTAACGGCAGTTGGTATCTTTTTGATCTATAACATTTTAGGGGTATATTTTACGAGTAAATATGGAAAAAGTATGTAATCTGCTGCAGAAGTATTTTTTACAAAAGTTTAGGATGAGTATTAGATTTAAAAGCTAAGATTATTACTATGACTTGTTATAAAAATGAAGTTTAGTTTATAATTACCTTATAAGAAATAATAAATAGTAACATCTATTAAATATGATATACTTTATATATAATAATAACGGTAGTAAAAAAGATACCATATAAAGTAGGAGTGAACCAATGATGAATCTAATTTATACAGGAAAAACAAAAGATGTATATGAATTAAATGATGGCAACTATTTATTAAAATTTAAAGATGATGTAACAGGAGAAAATGGTGTTTTTGATCCTGGTGCAAATACCGTTGGACTGACAATAGAAGGTGCAGGAAGAGCAGGGTTGAAATTAACTAAGATGTTCTTCGAAAAACTAAAAGAAGATGATATTCCAACTCATTACGTTGATGCTAATATTGAAGAAGCTACGATGACTGTAATCCCAGCAGCAGTATTTGGAAAAGGACTTGAAGTAATATGCAGATACAGAGCTGTAGGAAGTTTCCTAAGACGTTATGGTATGTATGCAGAAGAAGGTCAACCATTAGACGCTTTTGTAGAAATAACAATTAAAGATGATGAGCGTCAAGACCCACCTATAACTGAAGATGCTTTAAGCATGTTAGGGATATTAACAAAAGATGAGTATTCTGTAGTTGTAGATCTAACTAAAAAAGTAGCAGGCGTTGTAAAAGAAGCACTTTGTACAAAAGGTATTGAACTTTATGATATAAAATTTGAATTTGGAAGAAACAATAAAACTGGAGAAATTATCTTAATAGATGAAATATCTGGTGGCAATATGAGAGCTTTTAAAGAAGGAAAATATATTGAACCATTGCTTTTAGAAAAATTGATGTTAGAAGAATAATATAAATGAAATATAAAAAATGAGGGTGTACTTCCAAGATGAAGTTCAGCCTCATTTTGTTCTTGTCTTATTATAAAATAGTAACATAAAGATATTACTTTATATAGTAACGGAATAAATAATCTGTGATAAAATAAATTTAATAATTATGTCAGAAAAGAACTCTATAAAACGAATTAATATATAGAAAGACAAAAAAGACAGGAGGTAAGGTATTTGGATGATAAGGAACTACTAACTTTGCTAAAGCATAACCCAGAAGAAGGGTTAGGGTATTTGATTAATCAGTATACTAATTTGATTTATTCTATTGTATCTAATAAGGTATCTAGCATTGGCTCTACAGAGGATGTAAAAGAGTGCGTTAGTGATGTTATTACGGCTTTCTATGAACAAATTAATAGAATTAATTTAGATAAAGGGTCAATAAAGTCATATCTAGTAATAATAGCCAAAAATAAGGCCATAGATTACTATCGTAAATTAATTAAGATAGCAACTAAGAGCACAAATATGAGTGAGGAACTCTTTGGATTGAAGGATGATAAAACCAATTTAGAAGAAGCCATTATTAAACAAGAGGAAAAGAAAAAACTATTGGTGGCTATAGATTCCCTTGGAGAGCCAGATAGAGAAATTTTTATTAGAAAGTATTATATAGGTCAAAAGACAAAAGAAATAGCAGAAATATTAAGTTTGCGTCATAATACAGTGGATAAAAAAGTATCTAGAGGTCTTGAAAAGTTGAGAAATTTATTAGGAGGTGTTTGATTTGGAAAAGGGAATAAAAGAGTTATTGGATGATCTGGAGATAGAGGAAACTGAAAAAATGATTAATAAATATAGTTTTTCAACACAAATGCTTGGAGAAGATGATTTAGAAGATATTAAAAACTTAGTAAGTAAAAAAACAGGAATAACCATCAAAAAAAATAAGGTAGAGGCATCAGAAGAAACACACAAAAAATCCTTCCTATGGAAAAGTTATGCCGCATCTTTTCTAGTAGTCCTTACTATTATTATGGCTTGGAATGGTGACAATATTGTACAAGGGATTCATAGAATGTTTAACTTAGTACCAGGGGTAGGGATTGTTGAAGATGAGGAAATCCTATATGCCCTTAAATCAAAAGAAACAGTAGAAACAGAGAGTGGAAGAATAACTGTTGAGAATGTAATTGTAACAGAGAGTACTATGAGAATTGATTTTGAGTATGAAAGAAAAGATATTAGTGAGGAAGAGTTAATAAAAATATTAGACGATGAATGGGAAAGGTTAATAAAAGAAGATCAATTAACAAAACCTAATATCAGTGTTTTAAAAAATGGTGAGTCTATAGATGCTAGCTATAATGGTGGTGTCGGGGGAGGCCTTATATCAAGAAATTATCTAACTTTAGAATTAAGTGAGTCAGTTAGTGTATTGGATGTATTCACAGTTGACTATGAAGATTTTAATATAAGCGTTGATTTTCAACTAATTGAACTAGAATATTTTAACAGTTTAGATGAAATTGGTGCAACGAAAATACACAATAATATTAGTTTAACAGGCGTTGCAAAAAGAGATGAGGATCATTTGTTTGTAAATGTCTATCCTCTTAATTATTCAAAATATACATTGATAAGCTTTAATTATGAATATGACCTAGAGTTTAGAGGTCAAAAAATTGAGCTTATAACGGATAAGGGAAGTAGAGAATATAGTCTGCCAAGTAGTTTTGGAAGTGGTATAAATGCAACATATACCTTTGATATTAGTGACGATTCAAAAGAGTTTCTGTTTAAAATACCGTTTATTGCGGTAGAATCAAATGAACGATCTAGAGTCACATTGCCTATACCTGAAGGTGGATTAGTGGAAGAATTGAATAAAGTAATTTCTTTTCAAGATAGTGATTTAATTATCACCAGTGTAGAGAGGACAATAGATGAGTTTGGATTTGGACATGGGCATTTAATAATCAATTTTGATTATAAAAATACTTTAGAAAATAAGGAATTAGTAGGTGTTAGATTAACAAGGGGTAAATCAGAAGGTTGGTACGAAGAGTATGACGACGATGGAAGAATGATTGCTATCGGTTATGCACTAGAGAAGTCGGACAGAAATCACTTGAGATTAAATATTGAAAAACCTCGATATATATTAACAGATGAATATAATTTAATATTGGAAGTTCAATAAAAGGCGTAACAATACTATAAATATTATAATTTGTTTATAGTATTGTTATTTTTATGGGATATGAAATTTATTCTGTAATGTAATCGTTAAAAATATGAAATTATTATAATTTAAAGACTTTTAATTCGGCATTTTACCTAGTGGATATATATGGTATACTAATTTATAGAATGGGATATAAAATTTTAGTTCTTAAGATTTATAAAGTATAAGGGTGATGCAAATGATAAATCTAAATAATCTATTAGTAGCCGTATCTAATGCATTGGATTTCGTTGAGATGGATATTCTGGGGATAACGTCAAACCATTCAAAAAGAGTTGCATATCTCTCCTTTTATTTGGCAAAAAAACTAGGCTTAAGCTCAGAAGAATGTTTTGATATTGTAGCAATATCTATTTTGCATGATAATGGGATAAGTGAAAAAATGTTACATAGTAATATAAAAGGTAGCTATCAAGTGCGTCAAAATGTATTAGAAAGAATAGAGGAACACTGCCCCATAGGAGAGGAAAATATAAAAGACTTTCCTTTTTTAACAGATGTTAAAAACATTATACTATATCACCATGAGCGTTTTGATGGAAAAGGTTTTTTTGGTATTAAAGGTGACCAGATCCCAATTATGGCGCAGATAATCAGTTTTGTTGACACAATCGATAGGCTATTTAATTTAAAAGAAAACTACGAAGAAAAAGAAAAACACATAGTAGAGTATGTTAAAAGGCAAGAGAATAAATTGGTTTCAACGAAGATATTAAATGTATTTTATGAGTTGATTAGAGATAAAGATATTATGTTAAATTTAAAGGATGAATTAATAGATAGTGCGGTGTTAGAAAATATACCCACTTTCACACAAGAATTATCCTATATGGAAATAAGAAATATTACAAAGGTTCTGTCTAAGATCATTGACTGTAAATCTAAATTTACATCATATCATTCCATTGGATTAGCTACGTTAGTTTCTGAAATGGCCACCTACTATAAAAAAGGTGAAGAAGAAAAATTAAAATTGATAATTGCTGCAGATTTACATGATATTGGTAAATTGGCAATTCCAAATAATATATTAGAAAAACCAACGAAACTAAATGATGAAGAATACAATATCATAAAAACCCATGTGGTCTATACAAGAAAATGTTTAGAATCATTAAGCACCTTTAAAGATATTACAGAGTGGGCATCTAACCACCATGAAAAATTAAATGGGTTAGGTTATCCTAAGGGACTTAAAGGAAGTGAATTGGATTTTAATTCCAGATTATTAGGGTGTTTAGATATTTATCAGGCCCTAACAGAGGATAGACCCTATAGACAACCCTTAACGCATAATCAATCCATGGAAGTGTTATATGAAATGGCTAATGAAAAATTAATAGACTTAGGTATTACTAAAGACATAGACATTGTATTTGGTAGTCAATAAAAGAATAGAAACAAAGTGACTTGTCATTTTGTCTATTCTTTTTTTTATTTTAAAACATACTAAACTTTATAGAACCATAGGCGTATTTTTTCAAGAATATATAATAAAACGTGTTGGTGATTACAGTATTATATGTTAGAATGGTAATGTCGAATTCTGTGAATTATCCATCCTTTTCTTTATGTATAAATATACTGAATTAAGACAACCTAACTTTATAATATAGTATACGGTTATTAAAATAATATAAATTGACGATACTTTAAAGTGGATAAAAAGGAAATGAAAATAGATAGTAAAAATGTATTCTAGAGGTGAAAGCATGAAAAATAAAGCAGTAATATTAGGAACCAATTATTACATTGGATTAAGTGCTCTTAGATGTTTAGGGGTAAATGGTATTCATACAGTTGCTATAGATTATTCGAAAAAAGAGACTTATGGGAATAAAACAAAGTATTGTTCTGAAAGAATAATTGGACCACATTATAAAGAGCAAAAAGAAGAGTTTGTAAAGTTTTTAATAAACTATGCTAAAAAACAAAATGAAAAGCCAGTACTCATTCCTTGTCATGATTCCTATGTGGAAGTTATTGATGAGCACCTTACTGAGCTTAAGAAATATTATCTTATTCCACAAACAGAAACAGGTTTATATTCCAAATTAATGAATAAAGAAGTGCTACATAGACTAGCAATGGAAAAAGGCGTTAATGTTCCAGAAACTGTTAGGGTTAATGAAGAGAATTTTTATGAAAAAATAGATAGCATTATAAAATATCCTTGCATTGTTAAACCAACTGATTCTCCAACTTTTGTAGCTAAGTTTAGAAGAAAACTATTTAAAGTTCACAATAGAGAAGAATTAGAAGAGGCATTAAACAAAGCAAAAGAAGCAAACTTAGAAGTGATTGTTCAAAGAATCATACCAGGTTTTGATGACCATATGCATACTTTTGATGCCTACCTAGATCAAAATTCAAAGGTAACTCATTGGGTGACTTGTCAAAAACATCGTCAGTATCCTATAAATTTTGGTGCATCCGTGTATACGGAGCAAAAGTATGTTCCAGAATTATATGATATAGGCGCAAAGTTTTTAGAAGAAGTTGGGTATAAAGGTTTTGCAGAAATAGAATTCAAAAAAGATGCAGAGACAGGTAAGTTTTACCTAATTGAAATTAATGTTAGAATAACAAATTTGAATAGTTTATTATATAAAGTAGGCGTGAATTTTCCATATATAACGTATATGGAGTTGGTGGGAAAACCTATAGAACCAAAAGCCATAAAAACAAATACTAGAAGAGTTTTTTGGTATGCTTATGAAGATTTCTTAGCAATCAAAGGGTATATAAAAACAAAACAATTAACACTAAATCAAGTAATGCTATCTTTTTTAAAACCAAAAGCCTATGCCATTTGGGATTGGAAAGATCCAATACCAGGAATTTCGTATGTGGGTATTATCGTAGGAAAAATGTTAAAGAAAGTTTTCAAGAGAACAAAGTAAAACAATTCAAGGTGGAGTGTATCTATGTTATTGACAGCTGTAATTAAAGATCTGGATATTCTTTCGATAAAAGGCAATGTTAATATTGAAATAAGTAAAATAGCCTATGACTCTAGAGAAGTAGTAGAAAATGGGGTCTTTGTTGCTATATCTGGATTTAAAGTGGACGGGCATAATTATATTCAAAAAGCAATTGATAAAGGTGCTAAAGTAATCATACTTGAAAATGAAGTAGATATAGACGAAGGTATTACAGTTATAAAAGTTGAAGATTCAAGACTAGCATTAGCCAAAGTTTCTACAAACTATTATAATCATCCAACACAAAAATTTAACTTAGTTGGAATAACAGGTACGAATGGTAAGACTTCAGTAACTTATTTTATAAAGGCAATTTATGATTACATGAATAAACCAACGTCCATTATTGGCACAATTGGTACTGTAATAAACAATCAAGTAATACCCAATAAAAACACAACACCAGAATCATTAAATCTGAATGCCATTTTTAATGATATGGTTAATGCAAAAGTAGAAAATTGTATTATGGAAGTATCATCTCATGCCCTTAATCTTAACAGAGTGGGTTATTGTGATTTTAATACAGGGATATTTACCAATCTTTCACCAGATCATTTGGAACTTCATAATACGATGGAAGAGTATTTTAATGCAAAAGCAAAGTTGTTTCATATGACAAGTGATTATAATATTATAAATATGGATGATGAATATGGTAAAAGACTGATTCAAAGAGTAAAAGATAATGATGCAAAAGTAATAACCTATGGACTGGAAAAAGAAGCCGATATCTATGCAAAAGATATTATTTGCGGTGATGAATTTACAAAATACACTGTAGTTACACCTAATGGAACTATGGATATTACAGTGAATATACCAGGCATTATTTATGTGTATAACAGTTTAGCAGCAATAGCATATGGCTATTGTAATAATATAGGACTAATGGATATACAACAAGGGATTAACAGTCTAAAAGGTATAACTGGAAGACTTGAAGTTATCTATAATGATGATGATTATAAGGTGATTGTAGACTTCGCTCATACAGAAGATGGTTTAGAGAAGGCATTAAATACCATTAGACCATTTGTTAAAGGTAGAATTATACTAGTATTTGGTGTTTATGCAGCAGCAGGAGAAAAAGGTAGAGACAAAAGAGTTGGAATGGGTAAAATTGCAGCAAAATATTCAGATGTTGCTGTAGTAACATCGGACAACCCTAAAGACCAGGATCCAGAGTTAATTATTCAAGAAATTGTTGAAGCCATTCAAGAGGAAAAGGGCAACTACAAAGCTATTATTGATAGAAGAGAAGCCATAAATTATGCTATAGAAATTAGTAGAAAAGATGATGTTATTCTTCTAACAGGTAAGGGGCATGAAACATCTCAAATAATTGGTACAGAAGAAATACCTTTTAACGAAAAAGAGATTGTAAATGAAATAATAAACAATATGAAAAATATAAAAATTGGTTAGTATCAATGAAAGGTGATTAATATGTGTGGTTTTGTTGGTTTTGCAGATGCGACTTTAGATATTGATAAGGTGAAAATAATTAACAATATGATGGATTGTATAGCACATAGAGGTCCAGACAGTGATGGTGTTTTTTCTGATGAAAAGGCAACGTTAGGTTTTAGACGTCTTAAAATTATAGATTTATCAGAAGAAGCAAGTCAACCAATGTACAATGAAGACAAAAGTTGTGTATTGGTTTTTAATGGAGAAATTTATAATTACCAAGAATTAAGAGATGAACTTATTGAAAAAGGGCATATCTTCTCAAGTCATACAGATAGTGAAGTTTTAATTCATGGTTATGAAGAATATGGTGTGAAATTACTAGATAAAATAAGAGGTATGTTCGCTTTTGCAATTTGGGACATAAAAAATGAATCAATGTTTATAGCCAGAGATTTTTTTGGTATCAAACCATTGTATTATACTCAAAATACAAAAGATAACTCATTAATATTTGGATCTGAAATTAAAGCGTTTTTAAAGCATCCAGCATTTATTAAAGAATTTAATAATGATGCATTAAAGCCATACCTTACGTTTCAATATTCTGTTTTAGATGAAACCTTTTTTAAGGGTGTTTACAAACTAAAACCGGGACATTATATGATTTATAAAAAAGGTGAAATAAAAATTGAACCTTATTGGGACACAACTTTTAAAGAAAAAGAAAATACTTTAGAGTATTACATAGATAAAATTAATAAAACAATGGAAGAATCTGTAAAATATCATAAGATTAGTGATGTAAAAGTTGGTTCGTTTTTATCTGGAGGGATAGACTCTAGTTATATTACTTCATTATTAATGCCTAACAAAACTTTTTCAGTTGGTTTTAAAGATTATGAAGGTATTTTTAATGAAACCAATTTGGCAAAAGATCTATCGGATATATTAAAAATAGAAAATCATAAAAAAATTATTGATGCCGATGAGTGTTTTGATATGTTACCTACCATACAATACCATATGGATGAACCACAATCTAACCCATCATCTGTTCCATTATACTTTTTAGCTCAATTGGCCAGCAAACATGTTACAGTAGTATTATCTGGTGAAGGTGCCGACGAAATTTTTGGTGGATATGAATGGTATAGAGATACACCAGTTATGAGTAAATATAAGAAAGTACCATATATTCTTCGAAGACCAATTTCATTAGGTGCAAGAAAATTACCTAAAAATAGAATAACTACTTTTTTAAGTAAAGGTGGTCAAAAAGTTGAAGAAAGTTTTATTGGTCAAGCAAAAGTCTTTGATGAAGATGATGCATTAAAAGTATTAAAAAGTGCGTATCAAAAAGGGCCTTCTGTTCAAAGTATTACCCATAAAATGTACAATAAAGTAGCCAATATTGATGATGTCAGCAAAATGCAATACATTGACTTAAAGCTATGGTTACCTGGAGATATTTTATTAAAAGCTGATAAAATGAGTTCTGCCCATTCTATTGAACTAAGAGTACCATTTTTAGATAAGGTGGTTATGGCACTAGCATCAGAGCTACCAACAGATTTAAGGGTAAACAATATAAATACAAAATATGCTCTAAGAGAAGCATCTAAAAAAGTATTACCAGATGAATGGGCAAATCGTCCTAAAGTAGGCTTCCCTGTGCCTATTAGACATTGGTTAAGAAAAGAAAAATATTATAATATAGTAAAAGAAATGTTCCAATCAGATATATCAGAACAATTCTTCAATAAAAAAGAATTGCTAAGATATCTTGATGAACATTATGCGTCTAAAAGTAATTACGCTAGATATATATGGACTGTATATGTTTTTTTAATATGGTATAAAAAGTTTTTCGTAGAATTAAATTAAGGCGGTTTTTTTATATACCTTACTGTATAAAAAAAATGGTAATGTATAAAATATAGAAGCATATTTTTGTTAAGAGTATTTAAATAATTAATATAGGGTGGGATTAATTTATTCTTAACTCTTATGAATTGATAATTGTCAAAACATTAGGAGGAGAAAAATGAAGATAATCTTAAAAACGACAGCAATAATTTTATCTGCTATTTTAATAGCTTCTTCAGTTTATGTATATATCTATAGAGCTCAAGGCCGAGAAGATATTAATTATAGTGCAATAACAGATGAACAAATTAATAAAGTTTTACAAAATCAGTACATTAACACCAGTTCTTCTAAAAATAAAAAGCAAGGAAGAATAAAGGTAACGAGTTTATATAAAGAAACGCAAATGCCAATAGAAAATGTAATTTATGTCATTATAGATGATAAAGCAAATGAAATTGTTGAAGTATTGGTGACTGATGGAGCAGGTACAGCCACATCTAGATTATACGACTATGGGAAAAAATATAAAATCAAACAATACTCAATAGGTTCACCCTATAAAGTTAATGAAGAAGTCATACAGATAAAAATTAATGATAAAGAACATTTTCTTATTATTGAGAGTGATACTTTGGAATATGTAAAGGGCTTTGAAGTGGCAGAGGATGGAAAAGTTAATATTACTGAACTTTTTATGCCAGTTGAGATTATTAAACAAAGACCTGTTCTTCCTAATGGTTGTGAAATTACTTCATTAACAGCAGTATTAAACTATTATGGGTATGATGTGACTAAGACAGAGATGTCTGATACCTACTTACCTAGAAGGCATTTTGAAAGAATAGATGGTATTTTATATGGTGGGGACCCATATAAAGAGTATGCAGGAGACCCAAGAGATCCTTTAAATGGTTTTTTTTCCTATGCGCCACCTATTGTAGAGGCTGCTGAACTATATTTTAAAGATATTAAGGAAGAGAATAAAACCCCTATTGATATAAGTGGTAGTTCAAGAGAAGAAATTATGGGATTTTTGGAAAGCGGCGTTCCTGTTGTTATCTGGACCACATTAAACTTAGAAAAGCCAAGAATTAATTATTCTTGGAAACTATTTGAAACAGGGGATAAATTTTATGCGCCAATTAATTTGCACTGTATCGTATTAAAAGGATTTGTTGATGATAAAGTTTATGTGATGGATCCACTAAAAGGAAGTATTACCCGTAATGCAGATGATTTTTTTGCCAGTTATGAAGCTTTAGGGAGTCATGCAATGGTTGTTATAAATGAGAGCTAATTGTAAAATTATATAAAAAGAGTCCAAATTAACGGATGTGTGGTGTGAACCCCAAAAAGTTAAGGTGGACTCTTTTTATACACTATAAGATGCCTACAGTTTGAAAAAATGGTTTAAAACGAGAACCATCCCATTCTAATGATGTCTGTACATAGCCTAAACCATCTGCATTGTACCTTCCAGCAATGCTTCGAGACGTATATAAACCATATATGCCATTTCTTTGAAAGTCAATGGGGTAAAGCCCTCCTAAAGGGTTAACCCATCCTGTTAGAGGTTCTTTAAGGGTGCCATCACTATTATAAATCTCAGACAAATAATTTTTACCTTTATATTGAATATCTATAAGGTAATTTTTTGAATCTTTATCGAGAATTTCAACTTGATAATTATCTTTATAGATTACCTTATAAGTGTACTCTTTATTATATAGCTCATGGTCAAATATTAAAGTAGGTGTATTATGTACCATAGAATATATATAGTAGAATGCATAACCACCACTGCCGCCAGAATCAATGCTTAATAATATTTCATTTGTGTGATTGCCGGTAAAATCACCAAGAAAAATAGTTGGATTGTAACCAGAATTTTCTTTTGGAGAGATAGTAAAGGTTTTATGGGTTAGACCATCTTTTATGAATAAAACAATATCGGTTATGAAGGGACTATCATAACCATAGGGTTTGTTACCTACTAAATAGATAATATCATCAATATCATCTCCATTAATATCTCCATAAACAGAGTCAATAACATACATATTTTTAAAATTAGGGTTCCTATTAGATGAATTCATAGAAGGCTCCTAAAAAGTTATTATGATTATATTATGTAATAGGATAAAAAAGGTTACACAACTACGTTTTATTTGAAATCACAATAAGAATGAAATATAATTATAAGTGAAAAATAGAAATATAGATGGATGGTATTAAAAATAGGTACAAAAATAGGAGGTATAATATGAAGTTTGATAAAGCGAGCACTGGAAACAATGGATTAGATGAAATAATCAACTTTCTAAGAATTGGTGACAATGTTGTGTGGCAAGTAGATCATATAGAAGATTATATGCGTTATGCAAAGGCCTATGTAAAAAAAAGCCTTGATGATAATAGAAATATAATTTATATGCGATTTGCAGCCCATCCTCCTATACTAGAAGACAATGAAAATATTAAGAAGTATGAATTAGATCCTTCTATTGGGTTTGAATCATTTACAGTAGAAGTACATCGCATTATTGAAAATGAAGGGCTAGAGGCATTTTATGTATTTGATTGTTTGTCTAATTTACTAGAAGCTTGGGCAACTGATCTTATGATTGGAAATTTCTTTCAAGTAACTTGTCCTTATTTGTTTGAGATGGAGACCATTGCTTATTTTGGAATCATTAGAGGCAATCACTCCTTTGATACCATCGCAAGAATAAGAGAAACGACACAATTATTATTGGATCTTTATAATATACAAGGGAAGTTGTATGTACATCCCTTAAAAGTATGGAATAGATATTCACCAACCATGTTCTTGCCTCATATCGTGGATGATTCGGGAATGACACCTATAACCAGTAGTGCAGAATCAGCCATATTGTTTCAGTATTTACCTAAAAAGGGATTAGGGAATCCAAAAAGAAAACTTGATTACTGGGATAAACTTTTTATAGATGCAGAAGAATTAATATATACTTCTCATAACCAAAACAAGAGTAAAAAGCAAGAAATGGTGGAGCAATTATGTAGGCTAATGATAGGGAAAGAAGAAAAAGTTTTAGAAATGGCTAAAAAACACTTTGACTTAGAGGATATAATCTCTATAAAATCAAGGCTTATTGGTTCGGGATTTATTGGTGGAAAAACAGTTGGAATGCTCTTAGCAAGACAAATTTTATCCAAAAACCCACAAGAGAATTGGAATGATGTTTTAGAAGCCCATGATTCTTTTTATATCGGTTCAGATGTTTTTTATACTTATATTGTGCAAAATGGATGGTGGCACTTAAGATTAAAACAAAGAAGCAAAGAGGGGTATTTTGAAGCGGCTCAAATACTTCAAGAAAAAATGAAGGAAGGAATATTTTCTGAGAATATTAAAGAACAGTTTTTACAAATGCTTGAATATTTTGGTCAGTCACCAATAATTGTTAGATCAAGTAGTTTGCTTGAAGACAGTTTTGGCAATGCCTTTGCAGGCAAATACGATAGTGTATTTTGTATTAATCAAGGCAGTCCATCAGAACGTTACAAACAATTTGAAGAAGCATTAAGAACTGTTTATGCAAGTTCTATGAATAGGGACGCTTTAGAGTACCGAATGAAAAGAGGATTAGATCAATCAGATGAACAAATGGCCATACTTGTTCAAAGGGTTTCAGGAGACTATTATAAAAAATATTTTTTCCCCTTTTTAGCAGGCGTTGGATTTTCTCATAACAGTTATGTGTGGAAAGAGCATCTAGACCCAAAGGCAGGTATGATTAGATTGGTATTAGGTTTAGGGACAAAAGCAGTAGATAGAGTTGAAGGAGATTACCCTAGAGTAGCTTCCTTAGATCAACCAACCCTTCAACCATTAGGAAATGAAGAGGATAAGAAGAAGTATTCTCAACATACAGTAGATGTTTTAAATTTAGAAAAGAACACCTTTGAATCCCTTTCTTTAAACAAACTTATGTGGGAAAAAGTAGGTATAAAAATGGATTTAATCGGTATACCAGATTATGAAACCAATAAAAAAATAAAGGAATACAATATTAAAGAACAAGAAGCTTGGATATTGAACTATGAAAAGCTATTTAAAAATACTGGGTTTATACAAACAATGAAAAAGATGTTAAAGGCCTTAGAGGATGCCTATACCTACCCTGTAGATATGGAGTTTACAGTAAATTACATTTCTGATGAAACATTAAGAATCAATGTTGTTCAATGTAGACCATTGCAGACGAAAGGTGTTGTTGGAAACGTTCAAATACCAGAGATAGAAAATGAGCAAGTTATATTTGAGACAAAAGGGAATTTTATGGGAGGTAGTATTGATCAAAATATCCATAGAATTATATATGTGGATCCAAAAGGGTATAGCAATCTTTCTACACAAGACAAATACGCCATAGCAAATACAATAGGAAACATTAATAAAGGAATTAAAAGGGATGTTATGACAACTATCCTTGTAGCACCAGGAAGAATTGGAAGTAGTACACCCTCTTTAGGATTACCACTAAAATTCACTGACATCTGTAATATGAGTATACTATGTGAAATGGCATATGAAATTATGGGTATGGTACCTGACCTATCCTATGGATCACATTTTTTTCAAGATTTAGTAGAAGCAGATATATTTTATGTTGCCATATTCCCTGAGATGAGGGGAATACAATTTAATATGAATTATTTTATAGAGGCTACAAATAGCTTGGTGAATGTGTTCCCAGAAGGAGCAAGATTCCAAGAGGTTCTTAAAGTTATAGAGGTAGAAGACATTGCTATAAAAGGAGATATAAAATCTCAAAGACTAAGATGCTATAAATACTAGGGAAAAACCAAACCATAAAGAACTTGCTAGGTCCTTTATAGTTTGGTTTTTAGAAATATTTGTGATTATTAATTAATCTATATATATTTAAAGAGGTTTGAGGCAATTCATCTTTTGATATAGTGAAATAATTTTCAAATTCTATTAGTTCGCCATATTTATCTATCAATACAGGTATGGTATCTTCTGTGTAATGCGTTGGTATACCAATCTTTGGACTAAATTGTTCGAAAAGATTAAATCCTTTTTCATTTTCCAGAGTCATCCGTGAGAATTTGTTTTCATATTGCATAAATGCGATATCAATTTCTCCTAATAAGTCCAGTTGCTCATCTGTTAAGCTAGTCTGTCCAATGTCGCCCATATGTGCTATTCGTAATCCATCTACTTCTACAACTACTAAAATATTAGACGGATAGGTCTCATTTAGGTTATCGTCGTTATGGGAAGAAAGAATGGTAAAGATTTTAAAATCATCTATTTCTAAAGTTTCAATAGACCATAGTATTTTTGGGCAATCGTAATAAGAATTAAACAGTTGGTCGTAGTGATCGCTGTGACTATGAGTTGATATAATGGCAGAAGGATTAAAATCAATTAGTCTTTTACTGGGCATAAAACTAGGATCAATAATTAACCGGTGGCCATTAATTGAAGTAATCATATAGCCATTGTTTGGATATTGGGTATTACCATTAATGTTTTGTATAAGGACTTTTCCTGTATTGTTTTCAATAATAGGTAAAAGCAGATGGCTAGGGGGATTAGTTACTGACGTGTCTGTGTCTGTATTATCAGGTGTTTCAGTTACTTCTATAAGAGAATCGGCAGGAGTAGGATTAGATTTACAACCTACAACAGTTACTAAGAGTAATATCAACCAGAGTTTAATAATTTTTCTAGGCATTATAACGCCTCCTATTCTTTGTAATCATTATATATTAATTATAAAGTAAAAAAACAAGAAATGAATGTCTAATTAACAATTTAACTAGGAGGATTTACAATATTAATACATACCACTAAATTAAATTTCTATGTTATTATAGTGAAGAAATATAAATTATAAACACATAAAAGGAGCTTGAACTTATGAAAAAAATACTCTTTATGATTGCTACAGGATTTTTCTGGTTTTCATTGTATGCTTATATTCCTGAGCTTGCAACCTATGCAGAAAACTTGGGGGCAAGTTATAAGATGATAGGTATTATTACAGGCTCATATGGTTTTATGCAAACCATACTAAGGATTCCCTTAGGGATACTTTCGGATAAGTTAAACAAGCGTAAGATTTTTATAGAAATAGGATTATTTATAACCGTTGTAAGTTGTCTTATTACCTTCTTTTATCCATCAGTATTCTCTTTATTGGTAACTAGAATATTGGCAGGAATTGCTGCAAGTACATGGGTTTTATTCACAGTAGTCTTTTCTAGTTATTACAAGCAAGAAGAAACGCCAAAGGCTATTGGCATTATCAATGGGTGTAACGCAGCAGGACAATTAACGGCAATGCTTTTAGGTGGCGTTGTATCATTGTATTTTGGTACAAGATATTTGTATTTATTAGGTGCTATAGGTGGTATATTTGGATTAATGTTAAGCTTGTTTACAGATGAGAATAAAGATGTTAACAGAGTGCCTCTAAAAATGAAAGAAATATTTTCTGTGGCATTAGAACCAACACTAATAAAAGTATCAATTTTAGGAATTGTTTCCCAATTGATTACATATGCAACAGCTTTAGGTTTTGTGCCTATTGTTGCTAGAGAATTAGGTGCAACTGGGTTAGAACTCAGCTGGATAACAGCCATAAATATTATACCAGGCATTTGGGTTTCAGCAATAACTGGAACAGTTTTAGTAGGGTGGTGGGGAGCTAATAAAACCATTATATACGGATTTTCACTAAGTACCATACTATGTATACTAATACCTTTTGTACCAAATTTATGGATATTAATGATTGTACAATTTTTTGCAGGAATCGGAAGAAGTATGGTGTTTCCATTACTTATGGGTCTTGGTATAAAAGATATCGGACAAAATAAAAGAGCCACCGCAATGGGATTTTTTCAAGCTGTTTACGGCATTGGAATGGTTATGGGACCTGTAATATTAGGGTTTATATCCGATCAATTAGGATTATCTACAGGGTTTATGGTTACAGGACTTCTTGGATTAGTAGCCGTTTTATTGGTTAGGAAATTTCAATTAGGATAAAAAAGGAGGACATCATAAAAGATGTCCTTTCATTGTTTTAAGAGTTTTATATGTTATCAATTTGCCAATCAATGGGCTTTATGCCATTAGAAATAAGGAATGCATTAGCTTTGGAAAAAGGCTTGCTCCCAAAGAAACCTCTATAAGAAGACAGAGGGCTTGGATGTACAGATTTTATTATATAATGATTAGGATTGGTTATCATTTTTATCTTGGACTGTGCATTGCTTCCCCAAAGGATAAACACAATAGGATCGTCTCTATGATTTAATAATTTAATGATTGTATCAGTAAAAATTTCCCACCCCATCATTCTATGGGAGTTAGCTTGTCCACCTACGACAGTTAGTACAGTATTGAGCAATAAAACACCTTGGTCAGACCATTTTTTCAAGTAACCGTTATTAGGTATATAGCAACCTAAATCCTCTTTAAGTTCTTTAAAAATATTCACTAAAGATGGTGGGGAAGGTACGCCTGGTTTTACAGAGAAGCTCAAACCATGTGCCTGATTAGGACCATGATAAGGATCTTGACCTAGGATAACCACCTTAACATCTTTAAAGTCTGTGTAATGCAATGCGTTATAAAGATCATTTTTATCTGGATAAACCATTTTTGTTTTATATTCTGAAGTTAAAAAAGCCCTAAGCATAATATGGTAATCTTTGTAAAACTCATCCTTTAGTAGGTCTTCCCAACTGTTTTTAAATATTTTCATTTATATCACCCAATGATAGTATAGCACAAAAAACCCCTTGTAGGTTATTACAAGAGGTAATGGTAAACTCAATTTTCTATTAGACTATCAACGGGAACTTCCATACTTCTACTAGGATCATTAAGTAAATGAATGCTTGCAGCCATTTTAGTTTCATTTACTTGTTCGATATACACATTTGAACCGTTATAAGTTACATCGGCCATAATAGGTGATTTAGCAATTTCTTTAGCACGAGTATAGTTCATATAAGCACCTCCTTATTTTAGACAGATTTATTATTTGTTAATTACAACTAAAATATTCTATTGGAGATATTAGGTTAAACACGCTTTTTTAATTTAATATGTGAAATACTTTCTCCGTTAGGTAGGTTAAATAATTTTGTCTTTGGCTCATACAGTTTTTGGGAAGAGTAAATGCCATGGTGCCAAGAGAATATATAACTAACGATACATACAATAAAAAAGAATTCAATTCCTTTTCCATGAAACATTTCAACAGCGAGAATGAATGAAGTTATTGGTGCGTTAATGGCACCACAAAGCACACCTGCAAGACCTAATCCAGCAAGAAATGAGGTTGGTAAGTTTACAATAGGTGCTAATACATTTCCTAAAGTTGCCCCTATAAAGAAAATTGGAATAACTTCTCCACCTCGAAAACCTGTACCCATCGTTATTGCAGTAAATACAAGTTTTGCAAGAAAAGCGAAGGGTGGAACAGTGCCAATAAAAGCCTCTTCAAACATTGGCAAACTACGACCTAGATAATCTTTTGTACCCACAATATAAACCAGTGCTAATATTGTGATACCCCCAACTAAACCTATTATCATAGGATTTTTAAGGTATTTCATTGAAAATTTTCTGATATGATGCTTTAATTCGCTATAACAAATGCTTATAATGCCAAAGACGATTGCCAGGAGAATAACCTTGATTACTGTAAAAGTTGTGATAGACGGAACCAAGTCTATAATGACCTCTTCATGTTCAATACCCCATGCCATAGTAACAAAATTACCAATAAAACTAGAGATAAAACAAGGTATTAAGGCTTCGTATTTCATTTTTCCAGCAGAGGCAACCTCCATTCCAAATAAAGTGCCTGCTAAAGGCAACCCAAAAGCAGATCCAAAACCACCACTAATACCAGCCATAAGTAATATTTTTTGTTCTTCTTTACGGACCTTTAAGTTACGGTTCATAAACTCAGTAATGGTACCGCCCATTTGTAAGGCGGCTCCTTCCCTTCCTGTAGAACCACCTAAAAGATGTGTTATAAAAGTAGCCACAAAAACCAGTGGACCCATTATTAAAGGTATATTAATCTTAGGTTGATGAATCTTATCAAGTATAAGATTAACACCTTTTCTAGAGTTTTTTCCATGGTATTTATAGAGATAACCAATGATGACGCCACCTAGAGGAAGTAAAAATACAAGCCAAGAATTTTCCTGTCTTACCTCGGTTACATAATCATTAACTCCGATAAGTAAAGCAGAAGTAGTACCTACAACTATACCTATAATAGCTCCCCATAATATCCATTTTGAAAGAGTAAAGATAAAGGTTCTATATTTATTTATCTTGGTTGTTGTAATAAATTTTGAAATAAAATTCATAAAATCCTCCAAGGTGGGTAAGAAAATAAAAGTCTAGAGTAGTTTAAGCTATCTATTAAAATAGTATACATTCAAGACTAAATTAGGTATGGTTAAAATGCTCCTGTGTAAAGTTAGTAATAAATGGTAATATTAATGAAAATTGGAAAATTATCTATAAAAATGTAGAATTGAAGTATCATTAATAATGCCGTATAATATAATTAGTTACTTATAGTTCAAGTTATAGAGAAGAGGGATAGGATGTTTAAGAATACAAAAAGTAAAAAAACAACTACAGACTTTATAGAAAAGGATACACGTGTTAAAGAATTGCTTGATCAAATGACAGAAATTATAGTTGAAATTAATCAGATTGTAAACTCTACTAAAGAAGCCACAAATGAGCAAGAGCAGATATCAAAAAGCCAAGCAACAGCAATGGAAGAACTAATAATAACGATAAAAGAATTTACTAAAGGAACGGAAGAAATTACAAGTAGTATTATGGAGTTATCTCAGGTGATATCAAACACTTCTCAAAATGGAGAAGAGGTAAAGCATAAAACAGATAAAATGGTAAAGATATCGGAAAAAGGCAAAGCATCTATGAAAAAAAATGATAATAATGTTAAATCAATAATGGACTCTGTAAGTGCCCTATCAACTACAATGCTAGAAGTAGGAAAATCAACTTCTGAGATAAAAAGTATTATCCAAGTTATTGATAATATTGCAGGTCAAACCAATCTACTTGCTTTGAATGCCTCAATAGAAGCAGCCCGCGCTGGTGAAAATGGAAGAGGTTTTGCAGTAGTAGCACAGGAAATTCGTAAACTTGCTGAAGATGTAAAAACTGCGACGAAAGATATTGAAACGCTAATAACAGAAGTTGATTCAACTGTTCAAAAAGCGGTAAGTCAGTCAGATATAAATAAAGAAGGTATGATGCAAGTAAAAGAATCAGTAAAAGAAACAGATGAAGTCTTTGAGAATCTCATAATATCAATAAGCGAAGTGCAAGGACAATTAAATGATATTGTAAATGAAGTGAATTCAGTAAATGATTTGACTCAGAATATTGCAAGTATTACAGAAGAACAACTAGCAGGTTCCGAAGAAATATTAGCATCTTCAGAAGATGTAGGGCAAATGGCTCTAAATAATTTAAACTATAGTAAAAAACTTAATGAAGATACTAAAAAATTATTCGCAGCAGGAAATAAATCTGCAAAAAGAATTATTAAACAAATGAAAGATCTAGCAGGATCAAATGGAAAAGTAGGATATGTATTTTATAGACATAATACAGAAGGTATATTTGAATATGTTACAGAATCTGTGAAAGAAGTACTTAGCTATTCTGTTGAAGAGTTTATGAAAAGTTTTGAAAGCTTCTTAACAGATAATCCTATAAATAGTAAGGCTATTATATATACTGAAAATTCTATAAAAGGTATTCAACAACCTAAATACAATCTTGAATTAATAAAAAAGGATGGATCTCTTTGTATGGCGGAAGTAACAGAGTTTCCTATATTTAATGAAAATAATGAAGTAATTGCAGTAGAAGGATTGATTCAAGTAGTTAATTAAATTTCTAATTTAGAAAAGATGATACGGATTTTACATATTTATGTTTTATAGTAATAAAATAAAATAGTATAATATTTATAACAAGAAAATGGAGGAAGAGTTATGGGCATTATTAGAGCAACAGCTAGTGCAATTGGAGGAGGACTTGCAGATCAATGGTTAGAAGTAGTTGAACCAGAGTCCATGAGCGACACCACTGTAATGACTTCTGGTGTTAAAGTAAGACCTAAAGATAAGCGTAATAAGAACACAAAAGGGACAGATAATACAGTATCTAATGGTTCTATTATTCACGTGTATCCTAATCAATTTATGATACTAGTTGATGGTGGGAAAATAGTAGACTATACCGCTGAAGAAGGCTACTATCAAGTAAGCAATTCCAGTTTGCCATCTTTATTTAATGGACAATTTGGTGAGGCATTAAAAGAAACATTCAGTCGTGTAAAATTTGGTGGAGTAACACCAACAGCACAAAAAGTATATTATATTAATCTGCAAGAAATAAAAGGGATTAAATTTGGCACAAGAAATCCTATTAATTACTTTGACAATGCTTACAATGCAGAACTGTTTTTAAGAGCCCACGGCACTTATTCTATAAAAATAAATGATCCACTAAAGTTCTTTTTTGAAGCAATTCCAAGAAATAAATCACAAGTAGAAATAGTAGATATTAATGAGCAATATATGGCAGAATTTTTAACAGCCTTACAAGCGGCGATTAATCAAATGTCTGCAGATGGAATGCGCATCTCTCATGTAACTTCAAGAAGTATGGAACTTGCTAAATATATGTCCACTGTTTTAGACAGTGACTGGAGTGACATGCGTGGAATGCAAATACAAGCAGTTGGTCTAGCAAGTATATCTTATGATGAAGAATCGACTAAGCTAATAAATATGAGAAACCAAGGTGCTATGTTACAAGATCCAACCATTAGAGAAGGATATGTACAAGGATCAGTTGCAAGAGGTATTGAAGCTGCCGGTTCTAATGCCAATGGCGCAATGACAGGTTTTATGGGTGTTGGAATGGGTATGCAGTCAACAGGTGGATTTATGGGTGCCGCATCTCAAACCAATCAATACCAAATGCAACAGCAGCAACAACAACAGCAACAACAACAGCAACAACAGATGGGACAAAATCAGCCGCAAGAGGAAAGTAAAAAACCATTAGCAGATGAGTGGCAGTGTAAATGTAAGCATATGAATACCACCCGTTTTTGTATAGAGTGTGGTACGCCAAAACCAGAAAAAACAAATGGTTGGGTGTGTAACTGTGGAATGGATAATAACACAAGTAAATTCTGTCCTAACTGTGGATCAAAAGCCCCTGAAAAAAAAGAGTATCGTTGTGACAAATGTGGCTTTAACCCACCGAATCAAGATAATATACCAAAATTTTGTCCAGAATGTGGAGACCCTTTTAATGAAGAGGATATTGTTAAATAGTGGGGGTGAGTGAATTTGGCAGTTGTTTCGTATAAATGTACCAATTGTGGTGGGCCATTAGAGTTTAAGGTGGATAGTCAAAATTGGAAATGTGATTTTTGTTTAAGTGATTTTGATAGTGAAGCTATAAAAAACATGGATAATAAAGATAATGATAAACAAATAAAAGAAGAGGCAAAAGAAAAGGATATTGAGTTTGAAGAAAAAGCCGTTTCTTATAGTTGTAACAGTTGTGGAGCAGAGATTGTAACAGATGATATTACTGCTGCTACATTCTGTTATTATTGCCATAGTCCAACCATATTACCAGGTCGTCTATCTGGTAATTATAGACCGTCTAAAGTAATACCTTTTAAAGTTAAGAAAGAAACAGCCATTGAAGAGTTTGTAAAATGGTGTAAGAAAAAACCACTATTATCAAAAGATTTTACAACTCAGTCACAATTGGATTACATCTCAGGTGTGTATGTGCCTTTTTGGTTATTTAACTGTAGAATCAAAGGCAGTATTTCCGCAGACGCAAGACGAGTTCGCTCGTGGACTACTGGGAATAAAAGATTTACAGAAACAAAATATTACGATTTAAGTAGAGAAGCAACAGGTGCATTTGGGTTAGTTCCAGCAGATGGATCAGTAAAAATAGATGATCAATTAATGGAAACTATTGAGCCATTTGATTATAGTCAGATGGAAGACTTCTCCATGTCCTATTTGTCAGGGTATATGGCAGAAAAATATGATAAAGAAGAAAAAGATGCTTATAAAAGGGTGGAAACACGAGTTCATAGTTTTTCAAGTAAACTATTACAAGAGACTGTTCGCAAAAGTGGTTACAGCAGTGTAAGTGTTAAAGCATGTAATGTAAATATAAATAAGGAAAATTCAACATATGTGCTTTTACCTGCATGGATATTTACATACAAATACAAAGACAAAATGTATATCTATGCAATGAATGGCCAAACAGGTAAAATAGCAGGAAATCTCCCGATTAGTAAATCAAGAATGGCTTTTTGGTTTGGAATCATTTCAGCTAGTATCTTTGTAATCTTGTTAATAGGAGGTTTGTTATTATGATGAATAGATATAAGGGTTTTCTTTATATAATACTAAGTATCATATTACTTTCGGGCATTAGCCTATTTGCCTATACTCAAAAAGTATATGATGAAGCCAACCTATTAACATCTAGTGAAATAACAACATTAAATCAAAGAGCAAATGAATTAAGTCAATCACTGAATATGGATATTGTAATCGTTACCACTCTAGACAATCAAGGAAAAACATCAAGGGACTATGCCGATGATTTTTATGATTACAATGGTTTTGGGTTTGGACCTGATAGAGACGGCCTATTATTACTCTTTAATATGGATGATAGGGAAGTTTATATATCAACGGCGGGCATTGCCATTCGTTATTTAACAGACCAGAGAATTGAAAGAATACTAGATGCAGTTGACCCACATTTATCATCAGCTAACTACTATGAGGGTGTTGTAGCCTTTCTTAATAATGTGGAAGGCTATATAAGAGCAGGCATACCAAGTAATCAGCACACAGTAGAAGAAAAAAAGCCAAATATACTTGGAAGAATAGTAATGTATCTCTTTATATCAATGGGTATAGGTGGCATAGCTGTAGGTGTAATGGCCTCTAATAACAAGGGGAAATCAACAGTAAACGAAGGCACCTATTTACAAAACAAAGCATTAAATATAATCAGTAGCAATGACAGACATGTAAATACAAGAGTAACCCATGTCACAATAAACACCAATAGTGGCAGTGGTTCAAGTGGTGGTTCAAGCGGCAGATCCACAGTTCACAGATCCAGCAGCGGAAGAAGCCATGGTGGTGGGGGAAGAAAGTTTTAAAGAAACTAAATATAGAATCAAAAATGCCTATTTTCAAGATGAAGAAAATAGGCATTTTACATGAGAATACGCGTTCTTTAAGGGCGTTTTATAAAATTGGCGTCGACCGGCTGAAAGGAAAGGCAGCCAATTTTATAAAACGCCCTTAAAGAACATTACAGACATATATTATTATCTAAAAACTAGTCTCTCTCAACACGGCATTTTTATTTCTCTCTTCAACAGTCCTAATAGACCATTCATTTTGGAACAACAACACAGGTTTATTATCTTCACTTTCCACAATCATTGTATCCATAGTAATGGAGAAAGTGTTAGGATCAAACTTCTCCATATCTACCCAACGAATGTATCTGTGGGGCAATTGATTTATTGAAATTTCAACACCATATTCATGTTTAATACGATATTCCAACACATCAAACTGAAGAATACCTACAACACCAATAATCAATTCATTAGTGCCTATATTAGGTCTTCTATAAACCTGAATAGTTCCCTCTTCTGCCAACTGTTCAACACCTTTTAAAAACTGTTTTCTTTTTAAAGAATTAGGTGTAGAAACTTTTGCAAAATGCTCAGGAGCAAATTGAGGAATATCTTTATATTGTAAGCCTGAATTATCTTCACATAAAGTATCACCAATATTAAAAATTCCTGGATCATGAATACCAATAATATCTCCTGGATAAGCATCTTCAACAATAACACGATCTTGGGCTAAAAATTGTTGAGGTTGGGCTAACTTTACTTTTTTATTTTTTTGTACATGGTTTACTGTCATGCCTTTTTCAAATTTTCCAGAGCATATTCTTAAAAATGCAATTCTATCTCTATGAGCAGGATTCATATTGGCTTGAATTTTAAAAATAAAGCCTGAAAAATTAGTAGATGTAGGGTCTACTAATCCTAAATTACTATCACGTGGCTTTGGTGGCGTTGTAATAGCTAGGAAAGATTTTAAGAAGGGTTCTACACCAAAGTTTGTAAGGGCACTACCAAAAAATACAGGTGTTAATTCACCACTTAAGATATCTTCTATATTAAAGTCATCTCCAGCCATATCCAATAACTCAATATCATTTAGCAATTGGCTATGGAGATCTGCCCCTAATAGTTCTTTAAATTTTTCATCAGTAATATCACCTTTAATATTTTTTGCAATAGATTGACCATGGTTGCCATCGCTAAAAAGTTCAATTTGTTTTTGAATACGATTGTATACGCCCTTAAAGTTCTTTCCTTCACCAATTGGCCAGCTCATAGGATATGAACGAATCCCTAGAACTTTTTCAATATCTTCTATTAATTCAAAAGGGTCTCTTCCTTGGCGGTCCATCTTATTAATAAAAGTAAAGATAGGAATACCTCTCATTTTACAAACTTTAAAAAGTTTCTTAGTTTGATCTTCTACACCTTTTGATGAATCAATAACCATTACTGCACTATCAGCGGCCATTAAAGTTCTATAGGTATCCTCACTAAAGTCTTGATGTCCTGGTGTGTCAAGAATATTGATACAAAAATCATCATAGTTAAATTGAAGTACACTTGATGTAACAGAAATACCTCTTTGTTTTTCAATTTCCATCCAGTCAGAAACAGCATGTTTGTTAGATCTTCTAGATTTAACGGAGCCAGCTGAGCGAATGGCACCTCCATATAATAGAAATTTTTCTGTTAAAGTTGTTTTACCTGCATCAGGGTGAGAGATGATTGCAAAGGTTCTTCTGCGTTTAACTGCATCTGTAAAACTTAAATTTTCATTTGACATTATAATCTTCCTTTATATAAAATTAATCTTATTCCTAAGAAATTTGACTAAAAACTACTCTTTTGATGTTATACGTTTATTGTGTAACTGTCAATTATAATTTATTATAATAATAAAAACAAAATTAAATCCCAGGTAGCTATTAAAAGCTAACTAGGATTTAAAGAGATAAAAGTTTCTTGTTTAATTATTTAGTTCTTTTATTAATCTTTCTAAACGTACAATCTTATTTTCATAACCGTCTCTTGTATTTTCAATACTTTGTACTTTTGCCAAATACTCTTCTTTAAGGGATTCTTCTTCTATTTCTGAAATTAATGTTCTTGCCATAGTCATTAACATATTATATTCTTCCATAACTGGAAGTCTAATACCAGCAATATCCGCTGTTGTCTCAGATACAACCATTATTACTTCAGCAGGAATTCTTACAGGATAAATCATTTCCACTGGTACGTCTGCGAAATTTATTTTAACAATAGTACCTTCTTCTAAAAGAATACTAGGATCTTCCATTATTAAACTATTTTCTCTAAAAATCACAGTATCTTCTGTAATAAGGGCATAAACTTGATCATAGGGTTGAGATTCATCTCCCATATTTGAAACTAGAACTTTATATAGGATATCATCTTTATCATAAACGATTTCTGAGATAGCACCTGTCATTCTTAAGTGTGCATCTACAACCGCATCATAATCTCTTTCATTAATTTCTGAAGACTCATCTTGTGTAGCAATAGCTATTACATCTAAAGTTCTGTTCAAAACAGCAGCTACTTCAGCTCTAGTAATAGAATTATATGGTTTAAATTCATCTCCTGGATACCCTCTCATAATATTAGCATTAAATACAAAAGATAAGGCACCTATTTCTCCAGATTTTAAATTCTCAGTATCAGAATATACAGGAAACATTAAAGTAGTAAAAACAGTAATATCTTTAGCCGGAAAAGACTCTGTGATTGCTCTTGCTAAGTCAATTCTTGTAATAGGTTCATTACTATCACTATTTTCAAATATAAATTTTAATATAGTATTCTCCTTAAATTCAATATCATCAGATGTAAAGTCGAAAACTTTATCTAACATATCTGCTATTTCTGATATTGTTACTACGGTAGTTGGGTCGAATTTTGTTTGAGATGTAGTGGTGGTTATAGGGTTTAATATACCTCTTAATTCAAGATTAAGTATATAATCATGTGCCCAATGAGTAGAAATATCTTTGTATTGACTTTCTATTGTGGTGGATATGGGTATGAACATTTCTTCACGTAATTGTGTATCACCAGCTAATGCGGATCCACCTAAAATGATAGTACTTGTTAAAGCTAAACTAATTATTTTATTTTTCAACATATTAATTACCTCCTAAAGTGAATTATATCTTTAAGACGAAAATAATGTAAAAAGGTTCCACTTTAGTAAAAAATTTATTGATTTAATATTATAAAAAGCGTAAATACATTATAAAAAAACTGGAAGTTTACAATAAAAACAATGGATTAATGAGCGGGCTTATATTGTAATTAAAGAAACATATATAGGTGGAATACATATTATAGAAATAAGACAAGAAATATACCAAAGAGTTGAATGATTTAATAGATGTGGAATTGAATGGTATCAAAATAGATGGTATAATAAATTATATTATTTAATAATTTGGAGTTCAACAAAATTTGAGCTTTTATTTTTATTTGGTATAGTTGATAGGTTTCTTGTTCTAGTAATTTAGGCATTTAAGAAGGGGGCGTACTATGAAGCACACCAATAAAAGAGCTTGTAAAATTATTAATGAATTAGCTACTTTTTTACTGATGATCGGTGCTACAGATCTCACTATAAATGTCAAAAATTCAGAAGAAGAATTTATCATTACAATTAACAGTGATTATAGAAATGGTGAAGAAAAGAATGTTCAAAAATTAATAAGAGGCATAACATCTCCAAAACAAGAGGAGATAGAAGAATACTATTGGGAGTTAGCAGGAGAATCAGATGTTGAAGGTGAATTAAATTTAATTGGTATTATGATAGATAAAGCAGAAGTTGATGTTACACAAGATCAATTAAAAATTACATTATATAGGAAAAAATAAATTGTAAGTGATGATTTTATAGATAGACATAAAATCATCACTTATTTTACTGTATATTTTTATAAGGTAAAAAGTGGATTGAAAATCCTCAACAATTGTTATATAAATATAAAGGCTAGAATTAGTAAAATAATTAGGAAGTTGCTATATCACTAAATGCCCTATACTAGTATAGTGACAGGAAATTATCCTAAAAGGATATAAGAAATACAAGACGATAGATGGGTAATTATGGTATAATAATTTCAGAAAATATATGAACTTTAAAAAGAGTTAAAGTAGTAATTCTGGAGGGTTATATGGAGAATTCAAATAATAAAAGCGCCCTAGTAGTTGAAGGGGGAGCAATGAGAGGTATTTTTTCCACTGGGATTTTAGATGCTTTTTTAGTAAATAAATTTAATCCTTTTGATTTGCATATTGGTGTTTCTGCAGGTGCATCTAATTTGGCCGCTTATTTAGCAAAGATGTATCAAAGAAATTATAAAATTTTTACAGATTATTCAATACGGCCTGATTTTATCAATTGGAGGAAATTTATATTTGGTGGTCATTTAATAGATTTAGATTGGTTATGGGATATAACCATTAAAGAAATTAGATTGGATCTAAAAACCATTTGTAGCAATAAGGGTAGGTATTTAATGGGGCTTACGGATATAAATACAGGGCAACCTGTTTATATAGAGCCTAGTGAAGATAACTTGGAGGAATTATTAAAGGCTTCAAGTTCTATTCCAATATTTTATAGAAAATTTATTGAAGTAGAAGGGTTGGCATATACAGATGGAGGTTTAGCTGATCCAATTCCTGTGTTAGAAGCATATAGACAAGGTGCCACTAATATCATGGTAATAAGATCAAGGCCTTTTTCATATGAAATGAAACCAAGCTCTAATAATTTTTTAGTAAACAGATACTTTAAAAAGTATCCTATGTTAAAAAAGGCACTTCTAAACAGAGAAAAGGTTTATAAAGAAGCCATAGAATTTATTAGAAAACCACCTAATGGTATAAAAGTAATGGAGATTAATCCACCAGAGGATTTTCAAACAAAACGATTAACAAAAGATATAAAGATTCTAAATCAAGACTATAAAATTGGATACCATATGGGAATTAGTGTTATAGAAAAGTGGAATAATTATATCTAAAATAAGGGGGAATATATATGGAAACAAAAAAAATAACATTGGCAGCTATGATGATAGCATTAATTATTGTTGTTCAACAAATTGGGATTCAGTATATTGTAGGTCCAGCAGTAAATGGTATATTAGTCTTTAGTGTTATGTTTTTAGGGTTAAAGTATGCAGTCATTATATCACTATTTTCACCCTTTTTAGCCCATTTATTTGGCATTATGCGGATTTTACTGGTTGTGCCTTTTATAGCAGCTTCAAATATGGTTTATGTTATCATTTTTCAATATACATATAAAATTAATAAATATATATCTATATTTTTAGCCGCTTTTATAAAATTTTTAGTATTGTATCTAGCAGTTAATTATTTCCTTGAGGTGCCTGCAACAGTTAAAATGGCCCTTGGGACACCTCAGTTTTATACAGCAATAATTGGTGGGTTAATAGGTGTATTATTAGCCGAGAGAGTTAAAAAAATTACTAAATAGAAGGGAGAAATCCCTTCTATTTAACATGATAGAAGTTTCTAATTGATCATCTCTATAAAATACTTATGAACAGAAGAATCATCGGTTAATTCTGGATGAAAAGATGTAACCAATATATTATCTTGTCTTGCAGCTACAATATTATTATTCACTATACAAAGGGGTTTTACAGTATCACCTATATCAAGGATAAAAGGTGCTCTAATAAATACCAAGGGAATTTTAGTAGAAGAGATTTCTGGAATAACTTCCTCTGTTGTAAAACTATCAAGTTGTCGTCCATAAGCATTTCTTCTAACGGTGATATTCATAACCTTTAAGTGAGTTGTTTCTTCCATATCTATTTTATTTGCTAATAAAATCATACCAGCACAAGTACCCCATATAGGCATGCCATTATGGATTCTATCTATTAGAATATCCTTAATCTTAAAATCAACTAGTAATTTACCAATGGCTGTACTTTCCCCTCCTGGGACAATTAAACCGTCAATATCTTTAATTTCATCAGGATATTTAACCCGCATTGGGCAGACATTATCTAATTTTTCTAGCATATTAATATGCTCAGAAACAGAACCTTGTAAATCTAGTACACCAATCTTTAACATGAACTACCACCCTCTATTAGCATACTGAGTGTCTAATTTACTGATTTCTAAACCAGACATTGGCTCTCCTAAATCTTCAGATACTTCAGCAATAATCTTTGGATCATTATAATAGGTTACAGCTCTAACAATGGCCTCTGCTCTTTTTTGTGGATTTTCTGATTTGAATATCCCAGATCCAACAAAAACCCCATCGCACCCTAATTGCATCATTAAAGCAGCATCAGCAGGAGTTGCAATACCACCAGCTGCAAAATTAACAACCGGAAATCTACCATTTTCAGCTACGTATTTTACTAAGTTATAAGGTGCGCCTGTTTGTTTGGCATATGTCATTAATTCTTCCTTTGGCATAACTTTTAAAGTTCTTATGCCTTCATTCATGGTTCTCATATGTCTTACTGCTTCAATAACATTACCAGTACCTGCTTCACCTTTTGTTCTAATCATAGAAGCCCCTTCTTCAATTCTTCTTAGAGCTTCCCCAATATCCTTTGCCCCACATACAAAAGGTACTTGAAAATCACTTTTATTAATATGATACAGATCATCAGCAGGGGTTAAAACTTCACTTTCATCGATGTAATCAATACCAAGAGATTCTAATATCTGAGCTTCCACAAAATGCCCTATACGCACTTTTGCCATAACAGGAATAGAAACAGCTGCCATAATGCCTTTGATCATCTTAGGATCAGACATGCGAGCAACGCCACCTTGTTTTCTAATATCTGAGGGCACTCTCTCTAAAGCCATAACGGCCACAGCACCAGCTGCTTCAGCTATAACAGCCTCTTCAGGCGTAACCACATCCATAATAACGCCACCCTTTAACATCTGAGCAAGATTCTTATTTAACTGATATTTTTCATTCATTACATAAACCTCCACAATATTATTTTTTATCAATCATTTATAAAAAAACGAGCATATTTTTATGATATTTATATTCTATAAAACAACTGACTATTTATAAAGTGACAGATAGAAACAAAACAAAGGGGACAGATTAAAAGCTAAAAGGGAATTTAAATAATTAACAAGAGGATATATACACAAGTTTGGCATCGACCGGTCGAAGAGAAATAAGTCAAGTAAAAAAATGATTTAATTATTACACCACAAAGCAAAGAACTCATGGAATAAATGACCCCAAGTTACGAGAGGATATATACATAAGTTTGGCGTCGACCGGTCGAAGAGAAAGGCAGCCAAACTTATGTATATATCCTCTTGTAACGATGAACCCCAAAAAAGGTAAAAAAGGTAAAAAAGGTAAAAAAGGTAAAAAAGGTAAAAAAGGTAAAAAAGGTAAAAAAGGTAAAAAAGGTAAAAAAGGTAAAAAAGATAAAAAAGATAAAAAAGATAAAAAGACAGAGATAAAAATCTCTGCCTTTAAATTAATTCAAACTATAACGATGCTTAAAGCAAACAAATTTCATTATAAGCCATAAGGAACGGCGCAACTCCATGTCCATTATTCTCAACAATAGGCTCACCAGAAACATAATACTCAAATGAACCATCACGAATGATACCTAATTCAGGATGTCTACCAAGACCAGCACTTTTACAAATACCACCAAGAATAACTTCCCCATTTTCTTCTTTAACCCAAGTATTAATAATGCCATCAAAGGCTTTAACTGCTGGTTCTTTGTATTTTGCATCTAGATATCCTAAACGAATACCTTTTAACATACCATAAGCCATCATTGCAGTACCACTAGACTCAAGGTAATTACCTTCTCTATCACCCATATCAACAACCTGGTACCACATACCACTTTCATGTTGATACAACAACATACCATCAATTAACTCAACTAATAAGTCTTTTAATAATGTGGTATCCACATCTTCAGTTTCAAGTAATTGTAAGATGTCTACAAGAGCCATGATGACCCAACCAACAGCACGATCCCATACATGTGGTGAAAGGCCGGTTTCTTTATTACACCAGAACATTTCACGACTTTCATCATAGGCATGATAGTAAAGTTTTAATTCATCATCATATAAAAATTTTCTCATATTAGCAAATTGATTAAGCATATCTGAGTAGTCTTTTTTATCCAGAAACTCTTTAGTATATTCTACACAAAATGGTTGTCCCATATAAAGACCATCTAACCAAATTTGATTTGGATAGTTTTCTTTATGCCAAAAACTACCTGACTCTGTTCTTGGATATGTTGTATACAATTGATTGTAAAGGATATCCATTACTTTCTTGTATTTTTCATCCCCTGTTTTTTTATAAAGAGGAAAAAGAATAGAAGCCATTCTAATTTGATCTATACTGTAGTAGTTTAGATCAATTTCAGGGATATTACCTGTTTCATCATATAAGCGATCAACATAATTCTTTACAAAATCAAAGTATTTTTCTTCTTTTGTGTCTTCATATCTATCCATGTAAGATTTACATATGCAGTATGGAACATAATGCCATTTAACCCCATACCAATGTTCATTAACCATATATTGTTCTCTAAGTTTTTCGACTAATTCGTAAGTCAAATTAATCCACCTCCTATATGGGTTATATTATACCAGCAACTTTATAAAAAGAATAGATAGGAACATTTAAAATTCATAAAAAGTTCATAAATTTAGTCATAGTTACTTAAATCTATACTGCATAATGCACAAGGTGAGCAATACATAAAGTGATGAAACAGGTACTAAAAAATAGCAACTAGATTAATAGATAAAATAGTGTTAAAATCAATATAAATCTTCGTAGGGGATAATATAATATAAAAAAAGATCTACCAATATTATTTTGAGGTGAAATATGAAATTAATTACCGATTTTTTTAAAGGGGCAGTTATAGGAATTGCAAACATAATACCAGGTTTATCTGGTGGAACAATGGCTTTAATCATGGGTATATATGAACAGCTAACAGATGCTATAGGGAACTTATTAACTGATAAAGAAAAAAGAAAAGTATATTTACTATTTTTAGGAACCATTTTAATTGGGGCAGTTGCTGGTATTTTGTTATTTGCAGGTTTGTTTACTTGGTTATTATCAACCCCCATAAAGCAACAACATACATATTTTTTTATCACAGGTTTGATTACAGGGTCTATACCCTTTATTTTCAGACTAAATAAAGATATGAAAATTAATGGTAATAGATTATTATTGATGCTGTTAGGGTTATGTATTGTTATATTTTTTAGTTTATTTGCTGATAAGGAAAATGTTGTTTATTTTCCAGAGATTAGAAGGACCATACTAGGTTTCATTAATATTACAGACTTTCATTTAGGATATAATTTGTGGTTAATAGTTTGTGGGATAATAACTGCCGTTTCAATGGTCTTACCTGGTGTTTCTGGATCTGCTTTATTGGTTAGTTTGGGAGAATATAGTAATATATTATCCATCGTAGATAGAATGTTAGTCATTCCAGGGGCCTTTTTTGGAATAGGTGTTGTATTTGGTATTGTGTTATGTGCTAAAGTTGTAAGTATATTATTAAAAAAATATACCATTCAAACTTATTTTTTCATTATAGGCTTGATGTTGGCTTCCATATATCAAATTTGGTTAGAATTACAAGAGTCAATTAATCTCACGCCACATGTACTAATTGTAAGTATTATCTTAGGGTACATAGGCTTTTTAGTGGCTTATTATACAAGTAAAATAAACAATTAAAAAGAAGCACCTATGTGCTTCTTTTTGCTGTTATGATTAGTCAGATAAGGCAGAGTCAAATACTTTTGTAATGATTTCTTTAGTTGCCACGCCTTCATGTACTTTAATGTCATCTACATAGTAAGTTGGAACATAGTAGTAATCATAATCATTGGCAACATCAGGTTGCAATTTTTCATCAATGATAGTGATTTCTAATTGTTCGTATTCTTTTTTTGTTTTCTTTACTTGTTCCATCCATTGTAGGGCCTCTTTGCAGTAAGGGCAAGCTTCTAATTTGAACATAAGTATAGGTTTCATTTTATCGCCACCTTTTTTTTAATTGTTATTAGTATAGTATATCATAAGAATAATTTATTACTCAGAATAAATAGAAATTAAGGTTGTATAAATTTAATACAAACAGGTGATGGTATGTTTATGGGTTTAGATGGTTCATATAAAACACCTGTATCTTTATTAATTCTAAAGGATAATAGGGTGTTTGAGTTTTGATTACCTACTATTATTAAATTGCCAGAAGGATCAATGCTAAAATCTCTAGGATAATCCCCTTGGGTATGGGTATGAGATACAACGTCTAAAGTGCCATTTTTATTAACTGAAAATTGGACAATGCTATTATGACCTCGGTTTGAAGCATATAAAAACCTTCCATCTTGTGAGAAATGAATGGCACTTCCTAAATTACTTCCTGAAAAATCATTAGGCAAGGTAGAGATATACTGTAAAACTTCAAAGGTATTGGTTTCTTGGGAAAAGGCCATAACTATAATCTCAGAAGTAAGTTCAGCTAATACATATGCGAATTTGTTATTTGGGTGAAAAATCATATGCCTTGGTCCAGAGCCAGGGTTTAAAGTAATAGTCCTTTGTGGGTCTTCAGCTAAACGTCCATTATTAAATTCATAAACAACAATTTTATCAGTGCCTAAATCAACAGCATAAAGGTATTTTTCATCAGGGCTCATAGAAACATGATGGACATGAGGTTGTTCTTGCCTAGATTCATTAGGACCATTGCCTTGGTGTTTTATTTCACAAATTTGATCTTTTATAATGCCAGAAGAATCTAATGTATAAACATTGACAGTACCTTTTTTATAATTAGCACTTAATAAATAGTCACCATTTTTAGTGGTATTTATATGGCTAGGTGATGGACTGTCACTAATATTAGCGTTTAAAAATTCTAATTCATAATGATCATTAATTCTATAAGCACACACGCCACCTTGCTGATCCAAAGAACAAATAGAATATAGAAAATTATCGTTAAAGATGTTTATATATGGAGGATGATCTAGGGTAGCAGCTAATGATGGGTCTGAAATCATACCATTTTCAATGTTTAATTTTACTTTATATATTCCTTTGCTACCAGTATCTGTATAAGTACCTATAAATGCAATTGCTTCATTCATCTTATAAACTCCTTTCCTTTTCCTTTTATAAATTATAACATAGTTACAATTTTATTGGAGGGGGAATCTTTTTTTACTTAAAAATTTAATTAACAAACATTATTAATAAGTAAAAAATGGCATAAAAGAATTAATGTTTACAAAGGGCTATTTTAATAGTAAAATAGTACCAAGAGAGAGATGGTGTCGGATAAATAAGATTCATAATAAATATAGCGTTCAGCGGGAGGAAACATATGAAAAGTATTAAAACAAAACTTATAGGGTATTTTTCGGTATTGATTTTACTTGTATCTATAGTATTTGGAATTCTAGGAATGTATACTATTAGCAAATCTGTAGAAGAGGAAGCAAAGAAAGCCCTTAGCCTTTTAGCCGAAGAAGGTAGTAAAATCGTTAGTAGTCAGCTTGGTACATACAAAGCAGTTTTAGAGACAGTGGCAAGAAGAGATGACATTGTTTCAATGGATTGGGAATTACAAAAAGAAGCCTTGACTAGAGAATTTAATAGACAATCCCATTTTTTAACCTTTGGGGTAGTTTATCCTGATGGAACAACCAGATACTATGATGGAGATACAGCTCAGTTAGGCGATCGAGATTATGTAAAACGTGCCTTTAATGGAGAATCTAATGTATCTAATGTGTTAATCAGCCGAGTAACCAATGAGCCCGTGGTAATGATTGCTGTTCCTATTCTGGATCATAATAGAGTTGTAGGGGTTCTAATTGCTAGAGGTGATGGTAATTTTCTTAGTCATATAACAAGTGAAATGGGATTTGGAGAATTAGGATATGCTTATATCATTGATGACAATGGGACTATAATGGCTCATCCTGAAAGAAATAATGTCCTCAATCAATTTAATCCAATAAAGGAAGTTGAAGAAAATATAGAGTACACAGTTTTAGCAAATGAATTTGAGAAAATGGTGTCTGAAAAAAATGGTATAAGTGAGTATTCCTTTGAAGACCAAGACGTATATATTGGGTTTACAGAGATAGAAGGTAGTAGATGGATAATGGTTATAGCAGCCAATCAAAATGAAGTATTGAATCAACTGCCTGTGTTACAACGAAATATTATATTAATTTCTATTATTATATTAATTGTGAGTATTATTATTTGTATTGTAATTGGAAATTCAATTACAAAGCCAATTGTGGGGGTTACAAAATATGCACAAAAAATAGCAGACTTAGATATTTCTGAAGCTATTACTGAAAATATAGTTAATAGAAAAGATGAAATTGGAACTTTAGGAAAAGCATTCCAGTCTGTTACGAATAATTTGTCTGATTTTATAAAACAAGTAGTAGAAAATGCACAACAGTTAGCGGCTGCCTCACAAGAGTTAACAGCAACAAGTCAGCAGTCAGCAGAATCAGCAGAAGAAGTTGCAAAAACAATAGAGGAAATTGCGGATGGGGCTTCAGAACAAGCAAAAGATACTGAAAAAGGCGCAGATAGCATTAGTGAGTTAGGTGAATTGATTGAAAAAGATATAAATAATATTAGAAAGCTTAATGAGTCAACAACTCAAGTGACTAAGTTAAAAGACGAAGGTTTGAGTACTATAAAAGAACTGATTGAAAAAACAGCAATTAATAAAAAGTCCTCAAGAGAAGTATATGGCATGATTATAAACACAAATGAAAGTGCAGAAAAAATAGAAATGGCTAGTAAAATGATTAGAAATATTGCAGAGCAAACTAATTTACTAGCACTAAATGCGGCAATTGAAGCAGCAAGGGCAGGGGAATCAGGAAGAGGATTTGCAGTAGTAGCTGATGAAATTAGAAAGCTGGCGGAACAATCTAATGATTTTACATCGGATATAGAGGAAGCAATTAAAGATTTAACCACTAAGACCCATCATGCTGTAGGTACAATGGGAGAAGTTGAAAAAAATGTGGAAATTCAGGCAGAGAGCGTTAGTATAACTACAGAAAAATTTGAAGGCATTTCTAGTGCACTTGAAGAGATGAAAAATATTATAAATTTAGTTAACGAATCAGGTAAGGACATGGATAATAAAAAGAATGATATAATCAATATCATACAAAATTTATCTGCAATATCTGAAGAAAATGCAGCTGGGACACAAGAAGTGGCAGCTTCTGTAGAAGAACAAACAGCAGCAATGGATCAGATTGCAAGCTCAAGTGAAGAGTTGGCCAGGCTTGCAGAAGAAATGAATAGAAGTGTTACACGATTTAAATATTAAGTTATGATGTCGTTTATGAAGTGGTTTAAGGCTCGCTTCGTAAGCGACATTTTTTATGGAAAAGGATTCTTTCCTATAGAGTAAAAGAAGACAAGTTTATGTTTTTAATTTAGTACATTAAATTGATTGATAAAATGACATAAAAATGGTATAATCAACCTATGAAAATGAGACCTATTATCAAAACGGAGGTAACCATATGTCTTTGTATAAATTTAATAAAAAAGAAAATTGTATAATCGATGAATTACCAACAAATGATTTGTTATTAGCTTTAGGATTAAGAAAAGGTGTCACTGTTTCAGTACTTACAAGACAACCTTTTGGTGGACCAATTGTTGTAAAGATGAATAATCGAAGTATCGCCATAGATAAAAATGTTGCGGAGCAAATTATGGCAAGGTTGGTGAGCTAGTTGAAAAAGTGTCATCAAATAGAAGAAAAGAACGTAGACTCAAAAAATGCTATCCTACTTATGGGGAATCCTAATGTAGGAAAAAGTGTTATTTTTTCTAAGTTAACAGGAATGAATGTTATTTCTGCTAATTATACTGGAACAACGGTTACATTTACAAAAGGTGATTTTACATATAAAAATGAGAAAATAAGTCTTATTGATGTCCCAGGAACATATACTCTTGAAGCAACCTCACCAGCTGAAGAAGTGGCTGTTGATATGTTAAAACAAGGGGCTGGGGCTATTATTTGTGTTCTTGATGCTACAAATCTAGAAAGAAATTTAAATCTAGCCTTTCAGTTAAAAGAGTATAATATGCCAATAGTGTATTCTCTTAACTTAATGGACGTGGCTGAAAGACAGGGAATAACAATTGATATTGACGGGTTATCTAAAGCCTTAGGGGCGCCTGTTATTGAGACGGTTGCAACCCATAATAAAGGTCTAAAAAAAGTTTTAGATGAGGCGGTTAAAGCCTTTAAAGCACAAGAAGAGATTCAGATTGAGGTTTTATCAAAAGAAGAACGATGGAAAAAAGTTGGAGAGATTTGTGAAAAAGTTCAAACCATTGAATATCGTGAGCCGAAATTTATTGACAAATTAGGGGATTGGACAATGCAACCTTTTCCTGGTATTCCTATTGCTATAGTTGTTTTAGCATTAGTATTAGGAATAGTAGTAGGTGGGGGTAAAGCATTAAGATCTTTGGTCTTACTTCCAATCATAAATGAAGGTATTGTTCCTATAATTACTGATTTAGTAAGTCGAATTATTCCTGAAGGTGTATTTTTAAAGTTATTAGTAGGAGATTTTGGTGTTTTAGTAAAAGGTATTGAATGGCCTTTTGCTCTTATATTGCCTTATGTACTTTTGTTTTACATAGTACTTTCCTTTTTAGAGGATAGTGGGTATTTACCAAGACTTGGCGTATTGGTAGATGGTATTTTAAGAAAGTTAGGATTGCCTGGGGGTAATATTGTACCCTTTATTATGGGTTATGGATGTGCTGTCCCAGCTATATTAGGTACAAGAGCGTCTTCAAGCTATAAAGAGCGATTGATATTAACATCTTTAGTGTCTTTAGCAGTTCCTTGTACGGCACAAACAGGGGCATTTTTCTCCCTATTAGGTGATAGGTCGGTTTTTGTTTTAATTTTTGTATATATGATTTCTTTTGTTGCAATTGTAGTAGTGGGTGTAGCCCTTAATAAGATGCTACCAGGAAAAAGTGCGCCTATGCTACTTGAGATTCCAAACTTATTAATGCCAAGTAAAGGAACACTTTTTAAAAAAATATGGATTAGATTAAAACACTTTTTAGTGGAAGCAGAAGTGCCTATGATGATAGGGATCCTTCTAGCAGCATTAATTTTTGAGACCGGATTTATAAATGTGATTGGTACGGCATTAGAACCATTAGTGGTTGGATGGTTAGGGTTGCCAAAAGAAGCAAGTATCTCATTGTTGCTTGGAATTATACGAAGAGAATTAGCTGTTATGCCTCTTTTAGATATGGACTTATCTATTATTCAAGTTATGGTTGGCTCAGTAGTGGCATTATTCTATATTCCTTGTTTGTCTGTTTTTATAGTGTTAGTAAAAGAATTCAAATTAAAAGTAGCATTAATACTTTCAGGAACAACAATTGCTTTTGCCTTATTCTTTGGAGGAATAGTAAATCAGGTTGCAACTTTTATAAGTAACTTATTCTAGGCAGGTGAGAAGAATGAATGTCATTGGATATATTACAAAGAAAATAGAGGGTTTTGTATCAAGAAATTGCATTGGAATGTGTTGGGTTGAGAAATATTATGCTCAACTGGTTAAAAATGAAATAAGCCTAGGGGATATTACCGCTGAAGACAGAGTAATGTGTATCGGTGGTGGACCTGTTCCTTGTACGGCAATAGGAATTGCAAGGGAAACAGGTGCAAAAGTAGCTGTAGTTGATAATGATCCAATGGCTGTAAAACTGGCATCAGAATTAATTAAAAGGTTAAATTTAAAAGATAGAATTGAAGTCATTGAAGCCAATGGACAAAATTTAATGCCTAATGAATTTACCGTTATACATATTGCAAAACAAGTATGCCCAAGAGAAGAAGTCTTAAAATATATGTGGAACAATGTTTCAGAAGGAACAAGGATTTTAGTAAGAAATCCTCAAAAGGGTCTTAAGTTCTTATATGAAAATAGATGCAGTAGAAAAATTAAAAATGAAAAAGCAGATGAATTTTTAACGGAAGAAGAAATGATAAATGGAACATTGCTGTTTGTTAGATAGATAATACCTTTGTTGAAAGGGCGTATATAATGAAAAAAATGAAAAAGAGGATGCTTTCAATAATAGGAATAATATTAGTAAGTAGCTTATTATTTTTATCAGATTTAGAGGTTGTTTGGCAAACAATATTAGGTATTGGTATAAAACATATTATTATTTTATGTTTAATGCAAATAGTAACCATATTCCTGTTAAATCTTCAGTGGTATACAATTAGTAAGAGACTAAATGTCATTATAAGTTTTAAGGATATTTTTGACATTAATATGACGGGAACTTTTGTAGAATGTATTACCCCTGCAGTAAAAGCGGGAGGGGAATTGACAAAAGTTATAATGTTTAGTTCAAAGTTTGGCATATCTAAAGGGTGTTCTTCTGCAATTGTAGGTATTCAAAAGATTGTAAGTTTAACAAGTTTTGTACTTTTAAATTTCATAAGTTTGTTTTTATTTTTAACAGTGTATAATGCTAATGTTAATATCAGTATAATTTTATTAAGTCTAATATTTATTATTGTAATGAGTGGAAGTCTATTTATATTGGTTTTTAAAAACAATAAGGTAGAATCATTAATATGTAAATTACCTTTTGTAAAAAACAAAGAAAAAGTTATAGGATTTTTCACCCAGTTTAGAGAATCCATAAGAACTATTAAAAAGAGAAATAGTTTTTTTATGACACAATTCATCCTTTCTATGATTATATGGATGTTTTTTGCCATAAAGGCTTTTTATATTATTAGAATGATTAACTTAGATGTGAGTTTTATAGTAGTTTCTATGATTACATATATAACCTATATGATCGGCATGTTACCTTTACTGCCTGGCGGGCTAGGGACCTTTGAAGGAAGTTTAATTATGTTACTTACACCTTTTGGAGCTTCATTAGATCAAGGTATTACAGTGGCATTAGTTTTAAGATTTGTTACTTTTTGGTTTGTGTTTCTACTTAGTGGGGCTTACTTAGGAAGTAAAGCGCTATTGAAGAAGAGAATTAAGGGGAAACTTCAATGCAATTAAAAAAATCAATACCTAATATCATTACATTATTCAATATATGTTTAGGTCTATTTGCTATAATGACAGTTATTTGTGAAGTTACAAATCATAAATATATAATTGCATCCACATTAATTTGTGTAGCTGCTATAGGTGATTATTTAGATGGTAAGTTAGCTAGAATTTTAAGTGCTGAAAGTGATTTAGGAAAACAATTGGATTCATTGTCTGATTTAATTTCTTTTGGAGTTGCACCCATTATTATAGCGTTTAAGTTAAATATGTATGAAATGAGATATATGGCATTTGCTATTTTATCTTTATTTGTTTTAGCGGGAGCCTATAGATTAGCTAGATATAATATTTCCAATTTTGATGGTTGCTTTAGGGGTCTTCCAATAACCGTTGCAGGTGTTTTGATTTGCATATTTAATATAATTAATTGGTATTCTATGGAAATAGGTAGTTACACCATTTATAACAATTATATTACAAGTGTTATTATTATTATTTTGTCTTATTTAATGGTCTCAAAAATTCCATTTAAAAAAATTTAATAAATACTTCTTGATTCTATACCTATTTGTATTATAAAATAGCCTTAGATGTATTTCCGATAAATGTTATTAGGATTTATCATAAAAATAAGTATAGTTAAAAGGAGAAAAGACGATGATTTTTAGTAATTTAAAAACTTGGGACAATGAAAAAAGCGCTTATTCAGAAACAATTAGAAAAGCGGTAGCTTTTTTACAAGAAAAAGACTGTTCAAAATTAGAAGAAGGCAAACATGTAATCGATGGTGATAAAATATTTGCTAACGTAATGGATAAAGTTACGGAAAGCAAAGAAAAAAGAGCACCAGAAGCACACATAAAATATATTGATATCCAATATGTTGAGTCAGGTATTGAAGTAATAGGCTTTGCAAAAATGAGTGATGAATTAGTAGTGGCCGAGGACAGTTTAGAAGCAAAAGACCTTATCAAATACACAAATGAAGTGCCTAATGAAGTAGATTTAAAATTATTACCAGGAGACTTCGGAATCTTTTTCCCAGATGATGTTCATAGACCACTTTGTGCATTTGATGGACCAGCTAATGTGAGAAAAGTTGTCATTAAAGTTGCAGTCGACGCATTATAAGTTTAAAATATGTTATAAGTACAAAGCTATTAAAAAGCACATTTATGTGCTTTTTTTATGTATTAAAATATGATCTACAAATATATTCTATTTATTGATGACTGAACTTACATTTATACTCTTGCCACCACCCCATCTATGCCAATATTTATTGGAGAGTATAGTACAAAGGAGAATGGAGAGTTGGCTAATAATGTTATTGTTTTGAATACAATTATTACGATTATCATTTGCATAATATTCGTGTTGTTTGTGGGTAGTGTCTAAAATACTATAAAGTCAGTGCGTATATCCCATAATCCAATTAAGTAATTTGACTTACTTAAAAGAGTTTTTGTCGAAAAAAATTGACTGTTGTTTGAACTCTATGATATAATGCCATTTGGTTTGGTGTTGAAGCAAGTTTATTAAGAGCTGAAAGTGGAACATTGTATCTTATCTTTCTTAGTAATCTTGTTTTTTTGTATAAGGAGGAAAAATGTTAATATCAAAATTCAAATTCAAAAATTTAAGTATTGGTTTAAAATATGGGATAACAGTAACAGTAATTATTGTATTATTTATGTTATCTTCTGTACTAGTTAATTCTTATTTAATGAGAATAAATAGGGAAGTTAAAGAATTAAATATTATTAATGACCATACATTGGCATTAAATGCGTTGGATAAAATTACAAAAGATAAAAACATAAAGATAGCGGATTATATCGATTACAAAGATGAAGAATTGGTAGTTGAATATGATGGCCTAATAACATTATTTCAATATACATATAATAATCTGATTATAGGTATAGAAGACGAAGAAATATTAGATTTGTTAAATCAAATCTATGAAACCAATAGTCAGATGGATGATGTATTTAAGAATCGGATTTTAACACAGGTTAGAATAGGTAATATGGATAGCGCTAGGTCTCGTAGATCCATAGTTGTCAATATACAGTATATAATAGGCAATAGATTATTAGAAATACAAGACTTGATGGAAAGCCTGAGAGAGGTTTCAATTAGGGATGTTGATACAGCCATTAGAGACACGAGAGTAACATTGATCATATCCATTATAGTAGGTGCAATTTTAAGTATTTTTATTCTTCTACTTGTTAGTTTAAAAATAAAATCATATTTTAATAAGTTAATAGTATTAAATGAAGAAATAGCAAAAGGGAATTTGACAAGTGAAGATATTAATTATAATGGTACTGATGAAATAGGAAAATTATCAAGGGCAACAATGGAGATGGTGAATAATATAAAAGGCATTATCAAAGATGTTATGGCATCATCCTCGAATATGAACAATAGTAGTGTAGAACTTACCAATTTAGCTAAGGAAGTAAAAGAAGTTAATGAGCAAATATCTGCTACTATGGAAGAAATGTCCGTTGGGGCAGAGGAGCAAGCTAATGCTGGAACAAAAGTATTGTATTCAGTTGAAAGGTTGAATCATTTAATTAATGATTCTAATGACAAAGGCAAAAAGTTAAATGAATCAACAAATGAAGCCATGTCAATTGCAAAAGCAGGAGAAGCTAATATGCTAGACTCTATTCAAAAAATGGATAGGATCAGTAAGATGGTTAAAGAGTTAGGTCATAAAATTAAAAATCTAGATGATAAATCTAAAAATATTTATAAATTAGTAGAAGTTATTAACTCAATTGCAGAGGAAACCAATTTACTTGCTTTAAATGCGGCAATAGAAGCAGCAAGAGCAGGTGAAGCTGGAAGGGGCTTTGCTGTTGTAGCAGATGAAATAAGAAAATTAGCGGAACAATCAGGTAAATCTGTATTAGAAATTACCCGCATTGTGGATGAGGTTCAATCAGATTCTAAGGAAATGACAAACGCCTTAGAAGAAGGTTATACAGTTATAGAAGATGGAAGCAATCAAATAAAAATTACAGAAGAAAGCTTTGAAGCCATCCATTCAGTAATACTTTTAATGGTAGATGAGATAAAAGAAGTAGTAAATAGTTTTTCTATTATAAAAGACAATAGTGTAGAAATAGAAAATTCAATAGAGCATATTGCTAGTATATCACAGGAAAATTCAGCGGCTATAGAAGAAACTTGTGCATCAATAGAGCAACAAGAGAATTCAATGGGGATTGTATTAGATAAATCAAAAGATCTTTTATATTTAGCAGAAAAGCTGAATAATATTATTAAAACATTTAGAGTTTAGTGTTCTAGAAACTCACATTTTAAGAAAAAGCTTAGAAGCATTGCTTCTAAGCTTTTTTAAATAACTTGTTCAATAGTATTTATCAAATCAGAGTATTCATAAGGTAAGTTAAAAGTATGAATAGGTCCATTGTAAACCAATTCCATATTACTTATGTCCATTAAATCCGTGGTTTTAATAAGAGCTGGAATTTTTTCGGATTTATAAATATTAGAGTTAATAAGTACTTCTGAAACAAATTGAGTGCAAAAATAGTAATTCTTTCGAATAACTGGTCTATTTAATAATACGCCAAACAACCCTAAAAAATTATATTTAAAATTCTTTTTGTTTTCACAAAAATAAGAAACTTCTCTTTGTAAATCAAGATACTGTTCTCTTGTTACCCTTATTTTATAAATCATACATTCACAATAGGTTGATTTTTGATAAACGCCATCGTATAAGTTTTCAATTGCAAAACCACCTGTAAAAGGTTTATCAGGATGTATTCTACCAAAAGAGTACATTACTTTAAATGAGTTATCAAAACTTAGTGAAGTATGGACAAACTTAGTTTTAGAAAAAAACGAAATACCTCTTGACAACCAAGTGCCTGTTTTTGAAAAAACCAAGTAAATATAATTATCGTTCATTAAATTATCCCCTTTATAAGAAAGATTAGTAAAATAAAGTCAGTTATAATAATTACATTTTACCGAAAATTTCTTTATATAATGTTACACTGAAAAATAAAAATCCCTCATAAAAACATTATATAACAAATTTATTAATAAGTCATTTAAAAATTATGAAAAATAACTAGAAATATTTTTCAGATTTACCTTTGGTAGTTCATTATTACAAGATATTAGTAGGTGAGAAAGAAAAGTATAAAACAAACTGGAGAATGTTTGGTTGCTAGATTGTAGGGGGAATAGATTGGTGGTATAATCCGAATTAGATTCAAAAATAAAATTATAGAAAAGGAAGCGAATAAAAAATGGAATCTCAGTCCTTAACAACGGAAGAAATTGCAGCTTACACAATTAAAACAGGAATTAAAAAGGTTAACAGGACAACGAGGCAACAATTTTTGCTAGCAATTCTAGCAGGTGCTTTTGTTTCTCTAGGAGCAATTGCAAGTAATACTGCCGTACACGATATAAGTAGTGTGGGCATGGCTAAAGTAATATCAGGTTTAGTTTTCCCAGTAGGTTTATTTATGATTGTTATAGCTGGGGCGGATTTATTTACAGGAAATTGTTTGATATCAATGGCAGTGTTAGAGAAAAAAGTATCTTTTAAAAAAATGGTTAGAAACTTAACCATTGTCTATATAGGAAATATGATAGGTGCCCTTTTATTTGCAGCAATGGAATATAATAGTGGGTTATTTGAATTATCAGGGGGCGCTCTAGGTGGGTATCATATTAAAACTGCTGTGTATAAAACAGGCATACCTTTTGGGAGAGCAGTTATTTTGGGTATAATGTGTAATATAGTTGTATGTGTAGCGATCTGGATGATGTATGCAGCTAAAGATGTTACAGGGAAAATATTAGCAGGGTTTTTCCCTATATTTGCATTTGTTATTTCAGGGTTTGAACATAGCATTGCAAATATGTACTATATACCAGCAGGGATACTAGCAAAAAGCAACCCTATGTTTGTAGAGTATAGCAAAGTTTCCCAAGAAGGGCTATCTACACTAACGTGGCAGTCCTTTTTTGTGAATAATTTAATTCCAGTAACCATTGGGAATATAATTGGTGGTGCAGTATTCGTTAGTGGTATTTACTGGGTAATAACAACCAAGAAAAAGGTTGTAGAAAGAGTTTTGGTTGCTGAAGTAAAAGAAGAGGCTAAAGAAAGTTATGTGAATGTGGTTGCAAGTCCAGGTAATCCAAAGATTGTATAAATCATAATAAGCCATAGAGTAGTTTTCTACCCTATGGCTATTATATTCTTTAAATACTTATATTAATTATTATCTTCGATGTACTCATCATATGTTGTTTTCTTATCAATGATACTGCCGTCTGGTTTAATTTCTATAATTCTATTTGCTACTGTTTGATTCAACTGATGGTCATGAGACGCAAACAAAATATTACTTTTATAATCCACTAAACCATTATTAAGAGCAGTAATAGATTCTAAATCTAAGTGGTTTGTAGGTTGATCAAGGATTATAACATTGGCATTGGTTAACATCATTTTTGATAGCATACATCTAACTTTTTCTCCCCCTGAAAGGACACTAACTTTTTTAAGTGGTTCTTCGCCAGAGAATAACATTCTTCCAAGAAAACCTCTTAAATAGCTTTCAGATTGTTCATCTGAATATTGGCGTAACCAATCAATTAAGTTTAGATTAACATTGTTAAAATATGCTGAATTGTCTTTTGGGAAGTATGCATTTGTGATGGTTATACCCCATTTATAAGACCCTTCATCTGGCTCTAGTTCGCCAACTATAATTTTAAATAAAGTAGTAATAGCCAATTCGTTATTGCCTATAAAAGCAATCTTGTCACCTTTGCCTACAGTAAAATTCACATTGTCTAGAATTTTTTCTCCATCAATTGTTTTACTTAGGTTTTCTACCATAAGAATATCATTACCAACTTCTCTTTCAGGTTTAAAACCGATAAAAGGATATCTTCTTGTAGATGGTTGAATATCATCTAGCTCAATTTTATCTAGAGATTTTTTTCTAGAGGTAGCTTGTCTTGATTTTGAAGCATTGGCACTAAAACGTGCGATAAATGCTTGTAATTCTTTAATTTTATCTTCTTTTTTCTTGTTTTGATCTTTCATCATTTGTAAAGCCAATTGGCTTGACTCATACCAGAAATCATAATTGCCAACATATAACTTAATTTTTTTAAAATCAATGTCTGTTATATGAGTACAAACTTTATTAAGAAAATGTCTATCATGTGATACTACAATAACAGTACCTTCAAAGTTAATTAGGAATTCTTCTAGCCAATTAATAGATTTTAGGTCTAAATGGTTTGTAGGCTCATCTAGAATAAGCACTTCAGGTTTTCCAAAAAGGGCCTGAGCAAGAAGAACTTTGATTTTTTCAACGGCTAATAACTCTGACATGTTTTTATAATGTAAATCTGAGCTAATACCAAGTCCATTAAGGATTGTAGCTGCATCAGAATCTGCTTCCCAACCATTTAATTCAGCAAATTCCCCTTCAAGTTCAGAAGCTCTAACACCATCTTCATCTGAAAAATCTTCTTTTGCATATAAAGCGTCTTTTTCACTTATTATTTCATATAACCTTGGGTTGCCAAGAATTACTGTATCTAAAACTTGTTTGTCATCAAATTGATAATGATCCTGTTTAAGAACAGACATCCTTGAATTAGCAGCCATACTTATTTCTCCTGTATTAGGTTCAATATCCCCTGCTAATATTTTTAAAAAAGTACTTTTTCCTGCACCATTGGCTCCAATGACACCATAACAATTCCCAGGTGTGAATTTTAGATTAACATCATCAAAAAGCTTTTGGCCAGCAAACTGTAAACTAACATTAGTAACTGTAATCACGTTTAAAACCATCCTTTTTATATCTTTATTTTACTATGTGCTATTATATCAAAATAATGTATATTTCTCTAGTGTTATTCATAAAAAGTTCTAATACTAAAGCAAAGTGACTTCGTCACTCAAAAAAAACATTTGCTAACTTCCTTATCTGAAGTCGCATTTGTTCTTGCGCATCAAGCTTTTTCTAACTTTGCTAGAAAAATGCAGCCCATTGAATCAACTTTTTACTTTATAGGAATAGAACTTTCCTACAAAGTAAAAAAAGCCCATAATGGGCTTGACTGAAGATGTTTTAAAGCTTTTTATGTATCTAAGGGGTCAAAGGTGATGACTTCTCCTTCAATTAGTTTTTGAGTAATATCAACGAAATATCTAGACTCACGAATAACATGGTCTACAATTATTGGTGCAAATCTCTGGATGTCTGCAACAATGCTATTATTAATCATTTCGGCAAGAAAGATTATAAATTGATTGCTTTGATCAAAACAATGTTGAATAAAAGGGTCTAACTCTTCAAGAGTAAATATTCTTCCGTTAGTAGGCGATGCATAAGCTCTTAAATAGTCATTAGCGGTTTCTTCAGTTTCTGCTAAGTCTATATGCCACCTTTCTAATTCTTGAATATATATGGGTTCTAGTACTTCAAGGGTTTGTAAGATAACCGTTGTATGCTCTTTTTCTTGAAGTTTCCAAAAGCTTATTTCTTCAAGGACTCTTAACGGTAATATACCACCATAAATTGAAAAAAACATAATATTCCACCTATGCTTGATTTACTTTTTATAATATATGTTGCAAATCTTACAAATAATACTAAGCATGTTATAATGTAACTAAATAATGAATTAAACATAAGGAGAACGAAATGGAATTAAACATTTTATTTGAAGATAATCATATAATAGTAGTTGAGAAGCCACCTAAAGTACCTTCTCAACAAGATAAAACCAATGATTTAGATTTACTAACAATGATTAAAGAACATATTAAGAAAGAACATCCCCAGGTTAAAGAGCCATATATTGCATTAATTCACAGACTTGATAGACCTGTAGGTGGGGTAATGGTGTATGGAAAAACAAAATTTGCCAGTGGTAAATTATCTGAACAAATTCAAAAAAAGCAAATGACAAAAAAATATATAGGAGTCGTTTGTGGAATACCTAAAGATAAAATGGGAGAATTAAAAAATCATCTCGTAAAAATAAGTGTGAAAAATTACTCAAAAGTTGTACCCAACAAACAAAACAACTCTAAGGAAGCCATATTAGAATATAAAGTTATTGAAAGTTGCCAAGATGATAAAGGTATACTTTCTTTATTAGAGTTTAATTTGATTACAGGTAGACACCATCAAATACGTGTTCAAACAGCTCATGCAGGTTGGCCGCTATGGGGGGATACAAAGTATAACAATGAATTTAAAGACAACAAGGAATGGACTCAAGTTGCCTTATGGGCCAAAGAATTGTCCTTTAATCATCCTAAAACAAATAAACCATTAACATTTGAATCAATGCCAACAAAGGAATATCCTTTTAATTTATTTAAAAACACATAATTTTACATACTTATATGGTATTTATGCCATAATTAAATGGTATAGTAGGATTGTATTCATAAATCATATCCCCTTTTTTAGTTTAGTATATATACGATATAAAAATACGGCTAACTCTTAGTCGTATTTTTAGTGTTAAGTGAAATTCATTAAAGCCACAGTTTTAGGAGCTAAATATAAAAGTAAGTTGAAAAAACAACTTAGTACTGATACTATTTACATATGTGTTATACCATTATAAAAGTAGGTGATTGTTTTTGTATAAAATCAATATAGTGGAAGATGAAAAACATTTAAATCAGCTGGTTTCTTCTTATTTAAGTAAAGAGGGACATACTGTAAATTCTTATTTTACAGGAGAGGAAGCATTAGAGCATATCCATGATGAAGTTCATTTATGGGTCCTAGATATTATGCTTCCAGATTTTGATGGATTCAGTCTCATTAAGAAAATTAAAGAAAAGGCACCAAATTTACCTGTTATATTTATGTCTGCAAGGGATCAAGATTTAGATAAAATTTTAGGTCTTGAATTAGGTAGTGAAGATTATATTACAAAACCTTTTGTGCCTAGAGAGTTGGTTCTTAGAGTCAATAAGCTATTAGAAAGAACCTATAAAAAAGAAGTCAAACAGTTAGAATATGTTAATTATGAGGGCTATACAATTAATCCTGGAAAAAGAATTGTTTCTCAAAATCAAGAGGTCATTAACTTATCAACAAAAGAGTATGACTTATTAGACTTGCTTCTAAGAAACAAACAAAAAGCCTTCTCTAGAGAAGAGTTGCTTACACTAATATGGGGTGACGATTATTTTGGCTCTGATAGAGTAGTGGATGACTTAATGAGAAGATTACGAAAAAAAATGCCTAATTTAAGAGTAGAAACCTTATATGGATACGGTTATAGAATGATATGAAAAGATTTAAATTATCAACTCAAATAACAATATTATACTTAAGTGTTGTAGCTATTGTAGTTATTACACTTGTTACTGTACTACCCACACAAATTAAAAAGTTTTTTGTAAATGAGATCTATTCAACCATAGAGGAAGAGCAAGCCAATTTCAATATTGATAATGTATCAATAATATACCGGAGTGATAGCAACAACTTAAGAACAGTAAATCACTTTATAATTAATCATAGAGGTGATATATTATTACCTAGAATAATAAATACACAGGTAAATCTTAGATTTCTAAATGAAGTAATAAGAAGAATACAGGCTTTTAGACCTTTAAAAGGTAAGTATGTATTTGAAAGTAGCAATAATACTTTATATTATGTCATTAAAAGAGTTGAAGTAAATGGTACTCAGAGTTATCTAGTGTCCTATATGTCAGAATTATATGCCAATCAAGTTACACAAAATATGTTTAATCAGATAATGTTTGTAACGGCCATTATACTTAGCGTAGGTACAATCTTATTTGTTATGTGGGTTAGGCATATTGTTAAACCTATTAAGATAATGGAAAAGCAAGTTAGACAAATTTCTCAAAAAGAATGGGATACAACTTTAGCAATCAATAGAAAAGATGAAATTGGAGAACTGGCAAAGTCTATTGAGATAATGAAAGATCGATTAATGAAACAAGAAATGGCCCAACAAGAAATGTTTCAAAATATTTCACATGACTTAAAGACACCAATTAGTATTATAAAAAATTATGCCCTCTCTATTATTGATGATATTCATCCATACGGAACAGTTGAAGACACAGCAAAAGTAATAAATGATGAAGCTGAGCGGATGTTGGAAAAGGTACAAAGCATCTTATATATTAATAGACTTAATTACCTCTCACAACAAATGAATGTAAGAGAAAAAATAAATATGAAAGAGTTAATAGAAAACCTAGTTAATCGCTATATCAATTCTAAAGTTATTTGGGATTTAAATTTGTCAGAAGTTGATTTTGTTGGTGAGGAAGAACAGTGGAAAAGTGCAATTGAGAATATTATAACCAATATGTTAAGGTATGCAAAAACAACAATAAAGGTCTCCCTAAGAGAAGATGAATTAATCATTGAAAACGATGGTGAACCTATTGAAAAAGATATAATAAATACAATGTTTCAACCATATGTAAAAGGTAAAAAAGGATCTTTTGGTTTAGGATTAGCAATAACATCTAAAATATGTAAACTATATCATTATAATGTAAGAGCTATAAATATTGATAATGGTGTTCGCTTTATAATCTATAAAAGAAAATAAAAATACAAACCAAGTTAGGTAAATTAATTGATTTTAATTCCTAAATTGGTTTGTATTATTTTGTTTTATACTAATGAATGGCTCTTTGTCAATAGTTGGGGGGGATTGGTTTCAATTCCCCTCCATTCTTGGCTTTAGAGCTATTTTTGTATTCTATAATATAATACGCATTT
>NZ_SMAL01000011.1 GCF_004342165.1 Natranaerovirga pectinivora
TCCTATTAAAGAAACAGAGTTAAAGGATTATATGGTCCAGAATAAATAGATTATGCGAAATAAATTAAATGCGACAACTTACTTGACAAATACCGTACATTATAGAATAAATATTACAAAATTGCAATTCTAGTCAATATCTTTACATAGTTTCATATATTTTCATTGCATAATTTCCTACAACAAAGTGATATCTGAAGTCACCTTTGTTCTTGGGCATCAAGCTTTTTCTAGCTTTGTTAGAAAAATGCAGCGCATTTAATCAACTTTTTACTTTATAGGAAATAGAACTTTCCTATAAAGCAAAAAAAGAAATGTGCTTGTCCACATTTCATTTTTTGTGTGCTACTTATTCTTTTTTTTATCTTTTCTTTTTTTCTTTTCTGATTCAGGTTTTTCTTTATAATCATAATAATAGTAATAATTTCTAAGTTTTTTCATATTAGCTTTTGTAAGAACTGCACCTAATATGTTGGCATTAACTTTTTCTAAAGATTTTTTTGCAACCTTTGCTGCTTCAATATTGGTTTGATCCGCTGCAAATATAAGAATCATACCGTCAACAAATCCACTTAATATTGCTGCATCTGTTACACTTAAAATTGGTGGTGTATCAATTAGAACAATATCATAAGCATCTCTTACTTCTTTTAAAAAGCTTTGCATTGATTGAGAAGCAATTAACTCAGCAGGATCTGGTGGCATTGCTCCAGCTGTAATAACATACAAATTTTCAATCTCTTCAACAGTTTGTGCCACTTCACTTAACGGCTTTTTTTCTACAATAATACTGGTTAACCCTAAGTGATTTCTTAAGTTAAAAGTTTTATGTAATCTTGATTTTCTCAAATCACAATCTATTAATAATACTTTATATCCTGCTTGAGCCATAGTAATAGCCACATTAGATATGGTTGTTGTCTTACCTTCTTCAGTGCTAGAACTTGTAAAAGCAATTAACTTATTTTGTCTATCAATATTTGTGTATTGAAGATTTGTTCTAATCATACGATAAGCTTCTGAAACAGGAGCTTTTGGATCACGTAATGTAATAAGGTTCTTATTAATATTCATCTTATCTAGCCTCCCCATCAAATTTAGGTATAACACCTAAAACTGTAAGTCCAAGAACTTTCTCAATATCTTCTTCTTTTTTAATGGTATTGTCCATCATATTTAATAAGAAGATTAAGAAGATAGCTATCATAATACCTAATATACCTGCTATGGCAACATTAAGTCTTAAGTTTGGACTTACTGGGTTCCTTGTAGGAATAGCACTATCAACAATCTGAACATTTTTAACACCTACAATTTCTACTGCTGTTGCTACCAATACTTCTGCTAAACGATTGGTAATCATTGATGCTAATTCTGGATCAGGATCCGTAAATCCTATATGAAAGAACCTAGAATTTGATATTGTACTTACATCTAATCTACTTCTAAACTCAGAAATACTAACATTTAATCCTAAACTCCCAATAACTTCTTCTGTTACAAGACGGGTTTTAATTAATTCACGATAATCGGTAATCAATTGATTTCCAACACGTAACTCATCAAAGCTAATATTAGCAAGCGCATCTGCTTCTTTACCAATAAACAGAGTAGCCTCTGTTTTGTACATAGGTGTAATATGGCTACTGGTAATATACGCTGCACTACCTGCAGAAATTACGAATAAAACTAAGATTAGCCACCATTTTTCTAATACTATACCTATAATCTCCCTCAGGTCTATTTCATTTACTTCCTCAACCATTTATATAACTCCTTCCAATCAACGATGTCGACCGAAAAGCCAGTGCTTCTTTTTAACTCTAATAGGATCCTCCGGATTTATTGGTTTATTCTTAATAACATCCAACCCATTATGAATAAATAATTCATCCGCTTTCTCTTTACCTATTATTTTAAGTATTTCATCATAAGCAGCTTTTAACTCTGGCCTTCTCTTTTTATGTCCATGTGCATCACTACCAACAAAATGCACCAGATTATGTCTTAACAATTGTATCGTTGTTTTTTTTATATCTGAACCCCATTTTCCTATTATGGAGCCCGCGTCTATTTGCATTAAATATCCATGTTTTACTAAGTCATATACAATATTGATATTAGACCCCACATACTCATATCTTTCTGGATGGGCAATGATAATATCGTAACCTTTTACATTAATATTGTATAACATATTTAGATAATTTTCATAATATACAAGCCTTGGAAATTCTACAAGAACATATTGACTGCCTGCCAAAGACAAACAATGTTTGTTACTTAGTGCCTTATCCAAGTCAGCTTTAATCATTAGTTCATTTCCAAGATATAATTCCATAGCGATATTCTCTCTCTTTGCTACATCAATTACCTCTTGAAATCTTTTATGCACATCTTCTATCTCATACTGATAGAGATCTCTATCATAATGAGGTGTTGCAATCATATGTGTTATACCGTCCCTACTTGCGGCTTTTAACATTTCAATCGTTTCTTCTAAAGACTCTGCCCCATCATCAATATAGGGTAAGAAGTGACTGTGTAAATCAACCATTATCTCACCAACCCAATATATTATAGTATTTCTCTATTACTGCCCTCTCCTCCGATGATACATTTAAACTGTCTAAATACTCTTTTGCCAATCTTTCATTCTCTGCAGTTCTACCACCATTATAAATACCCATTAAATAATTGATATTTACACTATTGGCTAGATTAACTACAGTGTTTAAATCATTTGAATCCACAATATGAATATTTTGTTCTAGCTGACTCTGTGCCCAACTATTGTAAATTTGTGGACTTGACGTATTTCCTGTGTTTCCTGTAGAAGATGTATTAGATGTTGATCCATTGGCATTAGTACCCTGATTGTTATTTTTATCTGTATCAGTGATTACTTTATCCTGTTCATACTTTGCTAACTCATCTCTAAACTGTTGTAAAATCTTGTTTTGATCCAATCCTGTGGAATTATTCTTTGTGTTATTGGTTGTTGTGTTATTGTTTGTGTTATTGTTTGTGTTATTGTTTGTGTTATTGTTTGTGTTATTGTTTGTGTTGTTGCTTGTGTTGTTGTTTGTGTTGTTGTTTGTGTTGTTGTTTGTGTTGTTGTTTGTGTTGTTGTTTGTGTTGTTGTTTGTGTTGTTGTTTGTGTTGTTGTTTATGTTGTTGTTTGAGCTATTGTTTTCTGTTGAATTTTTTATATTGTTATTGTTAGAAACTGTTCCTGTTGGTTCATTACTTGAAATATCCAAGTTTTTTTCTGGAACATCATTTCTATCTCTAACACCTTCAACCAAATCAATAGATTCATTTTTATCTATTTCATCTTTGTCATCTGTCTTTTGACTATAATCTAAATTGTTTTCATTATTTGTTTCAGTTATGTCTTTTTCATCATCTACGAACTCAATTACTGTTGGATTTGTAGATAAAAATTTTGCAGGTATGATCATTCCTATACCAATAGAAAGAACTATACCCCCTACAATTAAAACTATCTTTTTCATATTTTCACCTTCTATAATCCAATGCCTAACGGGTAGTTTAATACAATGATAAGGAATCAGATATAAAACCTGATTCCTTATTTAAAAATATCATAATTCTAATGATTATTTTACAATTGTTTCAATGATTGAAGTAATTCTATAAATCATAGTTGCTACTTCAGCTCTTGTTGCATTTGCTTTAGGAGCAAATGTTTGTCCTGATCTACCATTTACTATTTCATATTGGTAAAGAACAGCTACACCTAATTGAGCCCAATCGCTTACTTCATCTGCGTCTACAAAATAAGTAAGACCTTTAAGTAATTCTTCAGCATTTGGAACTTCATCAAGTCTATCAAGAAGAATTCTTCCTAAAATAGTTGCAATTTCTTCTCTAGTAATTGATTCATTAGGAACAAACTTGTTATTACCTCTACCATTGATATAACCTGCTTTAGCAACTGCATTTACTGTACTTGCATACCATGCTTTGCTATCTACGTCATCAAACATAGATGTTTCATCACTTTCTAATGCTAATAAACGAGAAATCATTGTAGCAAATTCTGCTCTAGATGCATTAGCACTTGGATCAAAGATTCCATTTCCTCTACCTTTAAGAATTCCATATTGAGAAAGTTTTTTGATTGCTTCACCAGCCCAAGCTGCTATTTCTTCGTCAATATCAGAGAATTCAATTTCGATAAGTTCAAATTCATCATCGTCTTTATCAACCGGTTGTGTTGGTTGAGTTGGTTGAGATGGTTGTTGTGGTGGAGTTACAACATCATCACTATCAGTTGGTGGAGGTGTAACTACTACAATAAAACCATAACTATTTAAAAAGTTATGAAGCGCATTTTTATTTGTTGCATTTGAGTTATAATATCCAATAAATAAATTTAACCCTTCTACTATTACTTCTTTATTAGATACTATTTTGCTCGTACCAAGTGCATTACCAGCAAAGTCAATTAACTCATCTACTAATTGAGAATCCAATGTTAAGACATTGTTTGTAGACCTAAATATTGGGAAATTTAACTCTACCCCTAATAATGCTTCTAAGTCACTACGAAGTTTTAGTACTTCTAATACTTGTTCTACTTTTTCAAAAGCTTGGTCAATATTTGCAGAAGTAATTCCAGCATCTACTAATTTAACAATTAAATTAGTTGCTTCATCTTCAATTAGCTCTACCAAACGTGCTTTATCAGCAACTACCGCTGCAAAGTCACCGCTTTCATATTGTCCTTGATAGCTTTCTACATAAGCAGCAAGTGATGAAAAAGTAACAATTGTTACATCAATTCCGCTTATACGATCTACTTGTTCCTCGTATAAATCTTCAAATACAGAAAGAAACCCTTCTATATTGTCGAAACCATTAAATAAATCTAATGCCCTCTCAAAGTCTTCTTGGTAATCGTTGTATAATGTAATGATTTGATCTGCTAACTTTTCACTTAAATTATCTTCTGCAGCAATTGCTGTAGGAACAAATAAAGCAATTGTTAACATTAAAACCAACATCATACTAATAATTCTTTTAGTACATTTCATTCGTATATTACCTCCTTATTTTTTGTTAAGTCATTTATGTATACACCCTAGAATTTTAAAGTTTTCTATAAGGTACTGACTTCAATATCAATATCAATATCAATATCCCACATTCATTGGGAAATACCGCTAATACATTGTTAATAAAATATTGATATAGATATTTCCATTATAATATATTTTTGTCAAAAAGAAAATTACTTTTTACTATTTTTCCATTTTTTCTTGTATTTATTTCTATACATTATAGCGCCAGGCTATAAGTACCTGGCGCTTTTTTGGTCTTACTCCATACTTGACTTGATTAAGTTTTGTATGAATTTTTCTAAAATTGTGGCTACTTCTGCACGTGTTGCTTCTCCTTTAGGGTCTAATACATTATTGCCTTTACCTTGTAATAACCCTGCATTTACAGCATAATTCATTGGTGCTTTAGCCCAACTTGAAACTTCATTTACATCTACAAAGACACTCGTTCCTTCACCAACTAGGGCTACTTCTAAACCTAATGTTTTTGAATAATTATAAAGTATTGTAGCCAATTGTTCACGAGTAATTGGATTGTTAGGTGCAAACTTATTATTCCCAACTCCCGAAACCAATTCGTTAGCACTTGCCCAAGCTACAGCATTTGCATAATATTCATTACCTTTAATATCTTCAAACACATTGTCTCCAACTGCTACTTCATTTTCCAAACGATGTAATACGGTTACTAACATACCACGTGTCATTGTCATATTTGGACTGAACGCATCCACAGAAGTACCAGCAAAAAGATTTCTTCTTGCTACAAAACCTATTGCATCTCTTCCCCAATGATTGGAAGTATCAGTAAATAGTTTATTATTTGAAATCAATTTTATATGTGACGATCCCTCTAGGATGGTATATAAAACACCTTCATTAATGATTGTTTTAGGAATAACCCTATCACTGCCATCTGCTTTTATTAATGCCACACCTTGAACCAAATCATTGTTTATTTCAAAGGCAACCATTAATCCACCATCTATGGTCAGTACTTTTTTATTACCCGTTAATACATTAATTTTAATTTTGTCCTCAACTGCTTCTAATCTAAAGTCAATTACATCTCCATCTTCTTTAGAAAGACTCATTAAAGCTTTTTTATTTAATATGATATTACCAAGTGGTGTCATCATTTTAATTGTCTTAGACTCTTTTGCCATCTCACTTATTAGATTTCTTGTGATTGCCATTTCAATCCATTGAATGCTATCTTCAACTTCAGCTTCTATTACCAATACTTTCGTATCTTTTTCCATAGATGCCATTATCCTTTTTGCCATTGAATCTGAGATCACAAGATTTGTTCCTTGGTTTACAATCTTACCTTCTAATTTTAAGGTTCCTTCATTGCCTTCAATAACAATACCTTCAACTTCAACTTCAACAGGTGCAACAGGTGTTGTTGGCTCTGTAGGTGTTGTTGGTACAGAAGGTTGTTCTGGTACTGTTGGTTGTTCCGGCACTGTTGGCTGTTCTGGATCATTACCAATAACTTTAAATGCTGCCGTTATAAGAACATCCTCAGCAGGCATTACAAAAGAAGTACCTTCAATGGCTTCACCATTAATATAAATGCCTTCTAACGTCATTCCATCATCTGGCGTAATGGCTACACTAATTGTTTCTGTATATCTTCCTTGATCTGCAACAGTTATACTACCATTAACCACTTCTCCAACTAAAATACCAAATGATTTTGGCACCATTTCAAAATCAACATCATCCCTTGGTGGTGGAATAATAATAGTACTACTGTTATCTCCTTCATTGCTATACCTTGAATCAAATAAAGTATCATAATCCTCAAAATGTTCTTTTGTAGCGATAACACGATAAATACCCTCTGGTACCATCCATCCATAGTATCCATCAGCATCTGTTAATTGAGGATTTACTTGACCATAGTTTTCAGCATCCCATTCTACCCATATGCCATCTACAAGAACTTGGCATACCACTAGGACACCTTCTAAAGGTTCATTGGTTACAGCATTTGTTACATAACCACTTGGATCAATTAAAATGGTTCCTTCTGCAATATTAAAGAATAATTCTTTGCCATCTGTGGTTGTAACTTTTGCTACTATTGTTTCTAATCCTGCGCCACCCCAGCCGCTAAATACTGCTTCAAAGTCATTATTAGCAACAAAAGTCTTGCCAGCAAAAGAATACTCAACAGCCTCTATTTTATGTGCATTTTCAAATTCTGTTTTTACTGTAAATGGATAACCCATAAGCTGCATATCAACATACTCGCTAAATGTATACATACCTAATCGATTGTTCATATTCATAAGATTACCATTTTTATATACTTTAGCTACACTAACAGGCTCTTCTTCTGAAAGAATTGGTATTACTCTAGATAAAGCCACACCGTCACCTTTAATGGCTTCAGCTACTAATTTCACTTCACCAGCAGGTAATGCTATTTCAGTTACATAGAATCTTCCTCTTGGTGAAACAGTTCCATACACCTGACCTGTTTCAAAATCCTTAATTCTAATAACTGTTCCTTCTACAGCTTCACCATATACTTTAAAGCTTTCCCCTTCTTTTACAGAAGATGGTGCATTTAAAGTCACATTACCAATATTTAAGTAAGCCTTACCAAAATCAAATCCATCAGAATCCACGATGATTTTTACATCAAACTCAAGAGATGAAAGATTTGTCTCATTCACTCTATAAGCCAATCTCACTCTTCCTGACTCTCCTGGTAATACTTCGCCAACATTCACCGTAGCTGTGCCATTTACTAAAGTCACATCTACTGGTGTTGTTACTAAAAAGCTTGTGTCCACAGCTTCACTACCACTATTTTTATATCTTATGTCTAAATTAACAATATTACCTGAATAAGCCGTACTTAAATCAAGAGAAACTTCATTACCACTTCCTACAAACCCTTCAGAACCAATGATTGGGTCTTGATAGTAAAGTGTTTTACTGATAGTTCCTTCAAGTATATCTTCTGCTGTAACATTAAATTCAACTGGCTCGCTAACAAAACTCATACTTGTTCCATTACTATTTCTTAACCAATTGATTTCAACTTTATAATTACCTTCTTCTCCAACACTTCCATTAAACAACGCTATGCCATCACCAGCTGTTTGAACTTGTTGGAACCAACGCCATTGGCTATTTTCTTCTTTATACAGAGTAACAAATGCACTAAAGGCAGGATTACCTTGAACTTTAGAAAGGTTTACACGTAAATCCGCACCTTTTGTTACTTCAAAATCAATATCTTCTATATTACTATCAACAATTACAACTTGTTTTTCTGTTTCACCAAATAACTTTGTACTCCAGTCATATAGGTATACACTGTATTCCCCAGGCAATAAACCATTTAATGTGTAAGTACCATCTGCTCTTACAGAAGTATATTTATAACCATTGCTTGAGTAAGCTTCAACATACATATTTGATGAAACACCACTATTAATATTGACTCTACCTAAAATGCTATGGGTAACAGGAATTTCAAAACTTACTTCTTGATTCTCTGTAAGATTAACCTGTTTACTATTCCAGTACCAATCTTCACTCTGTCCCATTTGAAGATATACTTGGTATCCTGAACCCCCTGGTAAAGTGATTTTTGCTTCAAGTGTTCCTGGAGCTACTTGTTGTGTTTTATAAATACCTAATCTTGTATTTTGAATAGTAACACTATAAGCTGACTCTGCTTTATTTACCTTTACTGTTAATTCTATTACTTCTTTAAATGACCCATGTATCGTTACATCTTTAGATGGCATTCTAAACATTTTTGTTTCATTAGAAATAATTGTTGAAACCCCATCAGCTGATGTCCACCATAGTCTGTCTACAATATTATTCCCATCAGGAATCACATTAACAGTTACAAATTCTCCTGCTCTTTTTGTTGCTGGCACTTCAATGACACCACCAGATATACTATCTGCAACTGTAATAGAATATCCACTTGCTTCCCATTTTGCATAAAGGGTTGTGCTTGAAACCACTACATCCTCATTAAAGTCCCAAGGCATTGTTAATGCCGCATCCTTATACCAACCTACAAAGCTAAATCCTGCTCTCGTTGGTGCATTAGGTGCATTAATTGTACCATCTCTTTCTGCATTATCTATAGGTTGTACGATACTTCCACCCATAGAATTGAAACTTATAGTGTACTTCATTGGCTCATATACTGCTGTAACTGTTAATACATCCACTATATGATCAAATTCTACATCCCATTCTTTAAACACATACCCTTCACGAGTTGGTGCTTCTGGTGCCGTAGCCCCTTCACCATGTTTAACACTTTGAGTTGAAAGAACTTCTCCATTATAATCTTTAAATGTTACTGTATAGGCATTTTCTGTCCATTTAGCATAAATGGTTACATCAGACATTACCACATCAGTTGTAAAATCCCAAGGCTGAGTTAACCCTTCATCTTTAAACCAACCATCAAAGCCATGGCCTTCAAATGCTGGTGCATTAGGTTGACTTAATATACCATTATATGGTACTTGTACACTTTCTATTGCAGAACCACCATTGGTATCAAAAACTACTGTATACTCTATTGGTTCAAAGACTGGATAGACATTTAAATCCTCCATAACATTATCAAATGCTTTGTCCCAACCAACAAATGTATGACCTATACGTGTTGGGCTATCTGGAGGCGTTGCATCACTGTACTTTAATACAATCTCCTCTTTTATAAGTTCTCCATCCAAATTGAAAAACTTCACTTCAAATTCAGGTGGTAAAAATTCAAATTCTGCTGTAATAACTGCATCTTGACTTGGCATTATAAAAGCAAAGTCTTCGATTACTATCCCATTAACTTTTAAAGAATGATTAACAAGACGATAGTCTTCATCTGCTTTTACTTCTACTTCTATCAAACTGCCTTCATAGACTTTTAATTCATTATTTTTCACTGTAATTTGCCCATTTGATATCTCTTCTATTATTATGTTATACGCTTGAGCTGGTACAAAAACAGCTCCAACCACTACATCATAATTTGGCATTACAAATGAAGGAGAACCTAAGTCGATTTTAATAGGTGTTTTAGAAGAATCATCTGCTTTATAATAAAATAATTCATTTAATTTAAAGCCATTGTCTGGTGTTGCTGTAACGGTTATAATTTGTCCTTCTCCAGCTACACTATGCTCTATAAATACAAAGCCGTCGTGAATAAATGGTTCTATATCAATTTTATGAGTATCTACTGGTACAAACTCAGCTGTTACTTCTACATCTCCACTTAGTAAAAATCCTCTACCTAAAATAGATTCACCGTTTACTTTAATAGAATTTGCCTTATAAGCATACCCAGGATCTGGTTGAACTTTTAGATATACTTCAGAAGCTTTTAATCCTGATGTAATTGTTGGTACTAGGGTACCATTTTGCGATTCCAATATGTTTACTGAGTAGATATTATCATCTTGTGGTTCATCAATTGGCAAAAAGAATTGATTTCCCATTCTTGAAACTGGAACCCCATCTACCAATAAAACAGCATCATATGGTTTGAAAAAATTTATTCCTTGAGTATTACTTCTAACAATATTAAAACGGGAATTGCCATTTACCAATTCAACTCTATGCTCTGGCGTTACCCTTAATGGATCAAAATCATACAATTCGAATACAAGTTCAGATGAAGTTAGACTTTGACTGTTAACACTTGTATAAAAATGTGTTTGGTTATATCGGGTAACAAAAAAGGAAGTATTACTATTTGTCTGACCCGTGTATCTTGAATAATAATTTTGGAAATAAACATTATCGCCTGTTTCTGTTACAATCACAGGAGCACCTTCATAATTCAATGCAAAGGTATAATTTCCCATAGGTAAATCAATAGATAACTCCTGCTCAAAGCGAATATACGTATAATCATCAAAATTATATTCATCCACCATTAATTCATCAAAAGTATATACATCACCTAAAACACTAATGATATCAATACTAAAACCATTTTTATTTTCTATAGTATCTAACAAAGAATTGTTTACTTGTAATTGTCCAATTATCTTATTATTGCTAAAATGAGCACTTCCACTATAAGAATCAACCTCAAAAGGTGATCCAGCACTAGGTGTTCCACTTACATTACCACTCCAATAACTTGTTGAAGTTCCCCATTGTGCCCAACCATCACCATTTGGATCTTTTTCAAAAATTCTAATCATATAAGAACTATAGTCTTCAAATCTAATAACTTCCCCATTAGCATCTGTAAACTCAATGTCTAATATATCACTCTCTGGTGTTATAATTGTTTGTGCTATCACTTGATCTTGCAAATGCAATTCAACTTTATATTGCTCATTATACTTTGCGCCATCTGTCCACAATACAAAATGTGCATATTCTCTATGTGGCACATACGACCTCATAATTCTAAAGTTTTGTGACTGCTGTGGATAGAATGTATATGTATCTTCTCCTAAATACGCTTCATCCGATACTACCCTAATGGTATAAGCTTCACTTTTTAAAACCTCTCCTTCTGGGAGTATTATCTCATATAAAGCCTCTGCATCACTGTGAACATACAGTATTCTATGGTTGTAGCTTTCTCCTAATTTTTCATTGTTTTGATTGTATAATTCTAGTCCAAAGTCACGATTATGTCCACCTGACACCCTTAAAGTTGCATAAACCTTATTCGCACCTAATCTATTTTCTACATTATGATAGTTACTCACATTTATAAGTGTAGAATCTGTTATATTAAACATATTAGGTATTCTATGAACTACACCTTCATCGTTATACCCAACTACATTGTATAAGCCTATCTCAAAAGCTCTTCCTTGTATAAAGTTAATGTAATAATATTTCAAGTTAGACATTAACATATTGGCAAAAGGTACTAATTCTTTATATCTATGATCTTGAAATCTTTGTGTATATGTATGGAGTTGGTTAAATTCTGAATTAGCAGCATATATAATACCGTCTTTTTCCAGCCCCCATCTTAAACCTTCTGTATCTAAATTGATAGGAAGATAAAATTGTGTATTTATATTTGTCGTTTCATAATATATATCCTTTGGTATAACATGCCCATTGGCTTCCTCAATTGTCATAGGATCATCTTCAATAATACTTATTTCCAAAGTAACTGTTTCATATAATGGTTGATTATTGAAATCATTAATTGATATTACTAATGGTATTTCACCTCTAAGTGTGTTAATTGGCTGTTGAAGGATTACATAACCTGTTGAATCATTATGTTTTTGAATAACACTTTGATAATTATGATCCTCCAATTGCAACTCAAATAAATAGTTGTTGTCACCAGTAAAATCTAAACCAGTAATCATAACCCCTACTATTGTTTGGTGACCCCAATTGTTTCCAACGATAAATGCATTGGCTGTTTTTATTTCTATTGGACTGCCATCTTCTTCTAAAGATGCAGCTTGTACAGAAATAATTTCAATAGACCTTAAACTCTCTTCTTCTGTTGCTGTGACAAGACTTGTTGGTAACAATGTTATCAACATCATTACTGCTAAAGCAAAAGCCACAAACCTCTTACTTTTACTCATTCATTAATCCCTCCGTTTTTCATTGTTCATACTCATCTGTTTTTTTTGATTAAAATATTAATTTTATTGTGCACATACTACACATTTAATTCAATTCATAATAAATAGAATCAATTTATAATTGTACATACAGATTATATAATATCATATTTTTTTATTAAATTCTACAATTTAAATATTTTTTTGATTGCTTTGGATTTATTTTCAAACTAAAAAACCACTAAATGTTTTTAAATCAACATTTAGTAGTTTCTAGTTAATATTATCTATTTCTTTTTTACTCCACTGACTGTTTTTAGATTTGATCCAGCTATTAATCTCTTTCATCTTGCCTATACCTTGTATTTTCATCCTTATAAAATATTCAAAGAGGTTATAAACTAGACCACAACGTTGGACAAGTATAAAAAAGCCAAACCTTTATAGGCTTTACTTATTTAGAATGCTGTCACTTCTAATTAATGATTCTATTAACTATTCTTCATGAATAATACTTCTGATATTTATTACTTTAAATACCCCTCGCCTATCTATAAATACTGGAGCAGGCATATCAGCTTTTTTAAGTTCAGCTATAACAGTAGGAATCCCTGAAAATCGATTTTCTGTATCAAGCATAATTTCTAATGCTCCTGCTAAGTATGGATTCCTGGTGTCTGCAGCCGCCTTACTTAATCATCTACAGTGATCCTACCATTACCTATTTTTCTTTTTTTGTTCTAGCGACCATGTTCAAGTTGTCAATTATATTATCCATCCAAATGATTTTCATGGTTTCAAGTAACTTTGTAGATAAGTCCTCCACTTTTTTTAATTGATTCTCATTCGTGTTCAATTTATCATTTACATCATTATATAAATTCTTAATTTCTTTTGTATTAAGGGTCATTCTTCTTTTAATATCTTCATTATTATTGGAAAAATCATTTTCTATATTATGTATTATTTCTATAATGGCCTGTGTCTCTTTATTATTTCTTTCACAAATAGTATTCATATGATCATTTGTATTTTCAATCATTCTATGACCTTCATTTGTTATCTGCTCATTAACCAAATCAAAGGCTTTATAAATCTTTTGATTTTCTTTGGTTAATTGATCTAACATCAGAGTCATATCGTTAAGCTTTTGTGTGACTTCATCATAATCCTTTTTACTGGCCAACCCTATAAAACTCCAAAAACCCAATTTTGCACCACCCTTCTATGCCTTATCATTCAGTTAGCTTTGATAATATCATATCTGCAACACCAATAATAATTAAAGGCTCTAATTTTGCTTTTTCTTTATCAATTACATCATTTTCTATTCGCAAAGCCAATGAATTAAATTGAGTTTCCATGGCAATCAACTCTTTTTCTTTCGTTTCTAGAACACCCTCAAGAAATTCTTGAATTTCCTCGTTTTGTTCCTTAACGATACTTTTAATTTCTTTCGCAAGAGCATACAAACCTTCCTTAATGACTTTTCCACCAAAGGCTTTCATAGCTCTTTCTTTTTCCTTACCTGAACTCATTTGTAGAATCTGTAAGCATTCAATATCATCTAAAGATACTCTTTTTGCCAAATGATTTTTCAATGACCCCGTAATACTACTTTTTACTCTTTTTAAAGTTAATTTTAATCGGTTAGATTTAATGCCTGACTCTTTACTATCTAACCCTTTAATCAAATCATCAAAGTATTTTTGAGAAGCAGCAACACAATCCCTTTCTACGGCATCGGCCTGTGCTTGTAATCCAATACTAAAACTGGATAAAATTTCATTCATTATAATGGTTTGGTGTATCGGTGCACTTTCTTTATCATATTCATTTGTTTCACTCACTTTTTTTGACGTTTCTGCACAGGCATTTTGGATATTCCTACCTGCCTGAGACATTCTTTCGCTCCCAAAGAAATTACCTACGTTCTCTACGCCTCTACCAATCGCTCTACCAATTAATTTGAATAGACCCACAACTACACCTCCTCATTAATGATATTTTCTATTACATTACACATATCAATAATTAAAGTAGACTTGCTTTTTATTTCTTCTTTTAGTTCAACAATGTCTTTTGACGCCATTTCCTCATCTGATAATAACACCATTTGGGACTGAATATCTTTTTCTAATTGTTCAATACAATCGTTTAACATAAACTCAAAATCATCCATTATATCAGAAATGATTTCTTCCACTTTTTCATTGACTGCATCTATTCCGGCATTTGTTGCAGATTCTAAAAGGACCTTAAATGCCTCTTCCTTTTTAGCCCCTGGTAGCATCTTAACCGTATTTTTACATTCAGGATTATCAAGGGATACTCTTTTAGATATCTCCTTTTGCATTAAGCCATTAATACCTGTTTTTAATTTTTCAATCTGTCTTAAGAACCTATTTAAATTAATGTTGTATTTGCCTAATAATGCTTTATTCGTTTCTACTACAAAACACAACTCGCTGGCATATACAGAGATTTCTTCAAGGATTTTTTCTTCGATTTCAATAATTTCCTTGTCTACAGTTCCTTTAAAGCCATTAAAAATGTCATTAATTTTAGCTATATCTTCAATAGCAGATTCCCCTGTAATTGATTCTATCTCTCCTGCTTCTTTTGCTGTTCTATTGAAGGCATTCTTTAACCAATTCCATGCTTTTTTAGCAAGTGTATATATGAGAACACCGGACGGCTTTATTAACGGTAGTGGTGACATACTTAACTCACTCCTCCCATACTTTTTATAGCCACTGTTAATTCTTCAACACGTTTTGTTGTGGCTAATTTAATGGTTTTTAATAACTTGTCCATTTCTTTTTTATCTACTGCAGTGGCTTCTAACCTTGTTGCATATTCCTCACGTTTTGCACGAATCTCCTCAATGCCTTTTTCACTTGTCTCTATAACCTCTTGTTGGTTTGATTTCAATTTTTTCATTAGATCAGAAATATCACTTTTACATAATAAAAAGTTTTCTCTTATATCATCTATTAAAATAGATTTATAGTTCATTACAACTTCCTGATCTAACCTGCGTTTTAAGATATCTACACCTGTAAATTCAAGTAAACGTTTGGCATTCTCTCCTAATTGAGCCATTGTAAGTCTAAACTTGCTTAAAATAGAAACCAAATCAAAATACTCATCGTCCTGATCTGTAATATGATCAAAATTCTTAATAAGGGTATAAAAATATCCAGATACAGGGATTATGTTTTTGGATGCTAACCTTTCACTGCCAAAACAGTCGGCTCTTTTTAAGTATTTTAACCATTCTTTATATTGTTCCTTCCAGTTTTCTTCAGGTCTATTTAATGTATCCAATTGAGTGGCTACAATATAAACTTTTTCAGGGTTATATCTTGTATTGGCAAAAACACTATAAATCGTTGCCATTTCTTGCCCCGTTAATGCATCTGCCTTTACACAAACTAAAACCGCATTGGCACGGTCTATGTAATCACGGGTTATATCAGATCGGTATTGTACCACATCATCAAGTCCAGGGGTATCCACAAAAACAACCTCTTCAGGCATATTAAAATCTTCTAGACCTACTTCAACTTCTTTTACAAAGTAATGTGTTGGAGACTTAGAAGACGTCCACTTTTGTATCTCTTCTTTTAAATCTTCTTTACTTGCACAGCTAAATGTGAGTGTCTCTTTATCCAACCAATTGTTTTTTTCTGCATCTGCATTTAAAGCTTTGTATTCTTCTAAAAACACTTCAGCTCTTGAATTTTTAGCACTTGTCCAAAGCTTGTCCCATTCAACAGCCTTATAAAAAGATACTTTAACATAATTTTCCTTACTTGAACGGAACTTGGTTAAAGCGGCTGTTTCTGGCGTTACCCTTGTAGAAGCCAATTCAAATCCTAAAATAGCATTAATCAATGTTGATTTACCTGCTTTTATGGCGCCTACTAAAGCAATATGAAACTCTGCTTTCTTACAACGCTTTAGCATATTATCCATATCTCTAAACATCTTAGTTGTGACTTTATCCGCCATTAACTCCGTTGATAGCACTGCTTTTGTACTCTCAATAACTTGTGCATACTTTGAAACCGTTACATCCCACATATAATCCGTAGAAAGGGTATTGTTTTTAAGCACCTTAGAGATCCCCTCTACCTTAGATAAAAATGCTCTATGTAAATTATCATCTGCAAATGTATTTACTTCTAAGACCTCACCACATTTATAACAAATAAGTTGTCCATCTTTTGCTTCTAGTCCACAATTTTTACAATTCATATTCATTCTCCTTACGATATTCTTAAGTTCACTTACTTGTAATTCTAATTCAACTATTTTTTCATCTTGTTCTTCATTGTAACAATGTATTTGTCCAAAATAATCAATAAGCACCTTGTAGATATTATTAATTTCTCCATCTACTTCATGGACCATCTTATTCAGCTTCTCATTTACCTTACCCACCAAATCAAAGCTCATTAGATTCTGCTGGGCAAGAATTTGAATCATTTGCCCTGCAGCATATTGAGATGTGGCTAAGTTTCTATCAATATCCGCTCTAATTTGCTGATTCTTACCAGTAAGACCTCTCCATAAACTTTTCAAAACCCCTTGATCAGCAAGGGCTTCACTTCGTGATTCAGCAATAGAAAGGGCTGTAACACTATCCATTACCAACGTATTAATGCTTGCCCCATTGTTTTTATGTATTTCTATCATTTCTGCTATGTGTTGATCCAATTGATTCTTTTCTTGAAGGGTTAGCTCTTTTGTATGATTGAGTTGTAATGACGTCCCCATGCTCACTTTCCTTTCAACTTAAAGCCTATATGATTTAATTGGTTTTTAAGATTTTCTCTTTCTTCAAGACAATGCTGTCTTTTTTCTTCAAATATGTATTCATCCTTAACCATCTTATTTAACTGTTGATACATCTGCCCTTGTACCATGCCCATATCGTATAAAGGCTTTAATATTTTTATGGTATCTTCATAGCCTTGTTGAATTCTTCTCTTAGCACCCTCTTTGGTAAAATCCAAAGTCCCATCTAGAAGTTCCCCTTGATGTTCTCTGGGAACAATTTGAATGATTTTTGCACCTGGAAAAGCATTGGTATCTAGTATACTTTCCCTACTCAAATGAGCAACAAGGATTACCTTATACCCTAAGTCATACAATGGTTTTACAGGGACATTATCACCAAAAACAGGTATACCACCATCTATATAACTGACCCCATCAATAATTATCTTTTGGAAAATAACAGGCAAAGCAGATGTTGCTAATAAAATGGATTTTATTCTATTAGGAGTCATTCCTTGTATATTAAAAGCCTTTTTATTTAAAACAGGTACTTCAAGACAAGTCGCAAAGCATGGTATGCCATTTGTAGCAACGTACTCTAAATTGATAGATTCATCTATTATTTCTAATAGACCCTCCCTAGAAAAAATACTACTCTTATAATGACTTGCTAAGTAGGCCGTCATAGGTAAAGCCATTTTTAAACTCTGACCAGTTGAAAAACCAGAAAGCCCACTCAAAACTTGATCCTTTATTTCCCCAACGTCTAATTTTAAAATATTCTCCTTGGTAATATTAAGCCAAACATCTTCTGCTATCTTATAATTTCCTTGAGAAAACAACACCCCATTAAGGGCCCCAACAGACGTTCCTGAAACGGCTGTAATATTTTCATCAGCACCAAATTCCTTTAATGCTTTCCACACGCCAATATGATAAGCGCCCTTACCGCCTCCACCTGCTAAAACAAGTCCAATACCTTCCATACATCCACCACCAATAATCAAAAACATATATGTACTATTTACCATATTTTAGCACATTTTATTCATATATTGCCACCTCTTATTGTCGAAAATTCTCACTTTGTAAAAAATAACCCTATTTCTTTTAATTATGAAATCGGGTCTTGCCTCTTCTCTTCTAAATTTGATAGTAGAGATATTATTTCTCGTTCACCACTTGATGGCGTATAAACAATTTCACTAGTTATATCATTTTTCAATACTGTACCAGGTAACTTTCTTATTCCAGCTCGATTAGATTCAATTAGACCTTGGATTTCCATTAGCATATTGGTTGTTAAAACGCCTCTATCTTTTACTAAGTTATAACCATACCAAAGGGCCTTTCTATATCAATAAAATATGAGTAGTTTTTCTCGTTTTTTACTCATATTCTTGTTACCTGGGTAAATTCTTCCTTCTTTAGCACAGAAAACCACCATATAGGCTATGTAAAACCTACATGGTGGCTCTTTTATAAGGTACTGATTATTAAAACCCTGGCTGTTCAAATGGATTCACAAGCCTTTTAAAGAAATAAGTAATCTATCCAAAGTAATAAGGTGTTATCTTAGGCAGATTCCATTAACTGTTCTTCATGAATAATACTTCTGATATTTACTCTTTGGTTTATCTGGCAAAGTCATTTTAATTTTCCCCGCATCAATTAACGGATGAATATACGTTTTAATAAAATAGCTTGGTGCTTCAAATCCAAATTTATCAGCGAGTTCTTCCCTAGTTCGAGGTGTAATACAGTAATTTAAAATCTCCCGTTCAAAATCAACTTCTTTATCTTGACCGACCGCCATCTTTTTATAAAATATTACTTTAAATACCCCTCGCCTATCTATAAATACTGGAGCAGGCATATCAGCTTTTTTAAGTTCAGCTATAACAGTAGGAATCCCTGAAAATCGATTTTCTGTATCAATCATAATTTTTAATGCTCCTGCTAAGTATGGATTCCTGGTGTCTGCAGCCGCCTTCCCTAAATCATCTATAGTGATCCTGCCATATAGACCTCCTGGATTCTCTAACTCTAATCTGTCCTCATACATGATTAATCTTATAGGAGACCGCTCTGTATGAACACTGTAATCTCTGTGTATAAGTGCATTTAGTATTATCTCTCTAACTGCTTTTATTGGATATTCTGGTTTATCCGCTCGAGTACCGTCTTCGGTAACTATGGTTTTAACCTTCATATTTCTTCGAACAAAAGCTAATGAACTTTCAAGCATTTGTGATATGGTTCCTTCAATCCGTTTATTGTCTACAAATCGACTTTTAAATTTTTTAAAATTAAAAACCACCATATACATGGTGGCTCTTTTATAAGGTACTGATTATTAAAACCCTGGCTTCCCAAGCAATTTAAACATATTCTTCTTATACTCTTCTACCCCTGGCTGATCAAATGGATTCACTTCTAATAAATACCCACTAATGCCACAAGCTTTTTTAAAGAAATAAGTAATATACCCAAAGTAATAAGGACTTATCTTAGGAAGATTAATCACAATATTTGGCACATCTCCAGATACGTGAGCATTTATGGTCCCTTCCATTGCTTTTTTATTGACAAAGTTAATGGTCTTCCCTGCCAAATAATTAAGACCATCCATATCCCCTTCAATACTCTCAATGGTAATGTCACTTTCTGGTTCTTCTATATTAAGTACAGTCTCGAAAATATTCTTTCTTCCATCCTGTATATACTGTCCCATAGAATGTAAATCTGTTGTGAAGTTTAATGATGCTGGGAATATCCCTGATCCACCTTTTCCTTCACTTTCACCAAATAACTGTTTGAACCATTCACCAAGATAAAATAAGCAAGGTTCATAATTCACAAGAATCTCTGTTGTATTGCCTTCTACATATAATAGATTTCTTATGACAGCATATTGGTAACAACTGTTTTCTTTTAAATTCATATTGCTAAATTCGTCTGCAGCATCTTTTGCCCCTGCCATCATTTCATCAATATCAATACCAGCAACGGCTATAGGCAATAACCCTACAGAAGTCAGTACAGAATATCTACCACCAATATCATCTGGTACAACAAAAGTTTCATAACCTTCCTGAGTTGCTAAGTCCCTTAATGCACCTTTGCTTTTATCTGTGGTAGCATAAATTCTCTTGCTAGCTTCTTCTTTACCATATTTATTTTCCATATATTTTTTAAACAATCTAAAAGCCAATGCAGGTTCTGTTGTTGTCCCTGACTTAGAGATCACATTAATAGATATGTCTTGACCCTCTATGATTTCAAATAAATGATTGATGTAAGTGGCACTAACATTATGACCTACAAAGTATACTTTAGGGCCTTTTCTTTTGTCTGATGGCAATTCATTATTAAAACTATGACTTAACATCTCTATCGCCGCTCTTGCCCCTAAGTAAGAACCACCAATACCAATCACAACAAATACTTCCGAACTCTCTTTTATCCTATCTGCTGCTTTTTTAACTCTAGCAAACTCTTCTTGATCATAATGATAAGGCCAATCTACCCAACCAACATAATCATTCCCAAGTCCCGTTTTTTCATGAAGCATATCATGGCATTGCTTTACTCTCTCATCTAAGCTGAAGATATCATCTTCACTTATTGTATTTAATACATTTGAATAGTCTAAAGTTATTCTTTTCATTCCTTTTTTCCCCTTATAAATAAAATAGTTGTAAAAACAACCTAAATCTATTCTACGAAGATGAAAATAAAAATATTACTACAAATTAAATAATTTGTTCTTTTTAACCATTTATATCTTATTATGCTTAATAGATGCTAGTATGCAATAGACTGATACTAATTAATTTAGCTCAACTAACAAGTACTAGGACAATTTTTTCATAGCATATATTTAAAAAGGAGGTGTTTTAATGAATAATATAGTTCAAATTGTTTCTTTACATAAAATAATAGTAAATGAGAGTTTGCATTTAAACATTTCAAGTGGCTATATAAAAAGAATGGATAGTTTTGAAAATGCTCTATTACCATATGATCTTTTTTTACCTGTTGAAAAGTGTTCAACTGAAAATCAATACGTACTAGTTGGTGGATATGATAAATATAAATATATGCTTGATAAAGGTATAAAAAAAACATTATGCATTATAGAGCCCTCTACTAATTATGAAGAACAACAAATAAAATTCCTTCGCAGACTTTACAATAATGGTGATGCTACAAAAGAAAATAGACAAAAGATATTAGATTTAATACCTAGCTTTAGAATCGATTATGTTTTGAAAAAAATCGGATTGTCTAAAAACGAATATAATATTAATTATCAATATAATCCTAACATTCCTAGTGAGTATATTAACATTAACACTAGTGAAATAGTAATGAATTGGATTGAACAACTAAACATTCACAATAATGTTAAAGTTTTTTTATATAAGAGAGCAGGTTTACCTAAAGGAGATCCCCTAAAATTTACAACAGAACATATGAAACTATTGAAGAAATTCTTTAAACTTGAACCTAGATTTTACCAATTGGATGTTAATTACCAAATAGAGATATTAAAATCCTCCATTTATTACAAAGGTACTATATTAGAACTCCTTAGATCCATGGTTGAACGTGTTTAATTTTTATATCTTTTTCATTTTCACACTTTCAATATGCTCTCTTTTAACAGAATTATCTACACAAGAAAATTTCTGTAGTTCACAATATATTTGATTTACTTCTTCTATAGATAAAATGTTAGAAGAACTCAACATATCATTAGTAATGCTTTTAATTAAAGTATTCCTTTTAATAACTTTAACATTAGATGAACTAACATTAATCTTTTTTAATGTGCAGCGCTCGCTAAATATAATATAAGACTTATAAAGATTACTCTTATCAATATCCACAACATATTTCAAAGCATTTATATGACCTTTATTCTGCCATATAGGATTATAGAATTGGTTCTTTTGTTTATTTGGCAAAGTTTGCGTCCAGTTTTTGTATTTTTCATCACCAAAAATCCATCCGCTGTAATTTTTAGATTCAAATACATATATACCACTCTCAGCTATCATTATTAAATCTATCTCAGTTTTTGACCCATCTTCTTTTGGTATATATAAATTAGTCATTAATTTATAATTCCCTTTTAACTTTTCAAGACACCAAAATGTTAAAAAACTCTCCATAATTACCCTTATCAAAAATACTTTTTATAAAACTATTTCCACTAGCATTTTTATAATTTGATTTATTATATTTTATATAACTTGGTAATAGTAGAATACATACCAATATAAAAAATAAAATTAAATATGAAAGTAATGTTCCCATTACGCCCCTCCTCATTAACCAAACTCTTATTCATTGAACTCTATTAATCTCTCAGATGATTCATTTGTTAAAGACTTTAATCTCTTCGTTTTCTAAATGCACTATAAATAAGAATTCCAACTAAAGCGCCCGCAGTATCTATTATTACATCCGAGACTTCCCCACTCCTACCTGGTACATACAACTGATAAACTTCATCGGCTATTGCTATCATTATACATATTAATAATGTAAAAATGATTCCTTTAATACCAATTACGCCACATATCTTAAGCATATTGATAACCAATATCCCCAATACTAAGAAAACAAAAAAATGAGCACTCTTTCTAACAGCTTTGTGAATATCCCCAACTTGAATATTTAAATCTGGCATAACTCTTTCTACTATTTCAATAATATTAGCCGTTACCCCTCGAGATAGTTCAGATGACTGAGTTGCTGGTTGGCTGGACATGTAAAAAATAACACCCATCCAACAAAGTACTAATACAATTGTAATACTTGCTTTTAGATATTTAGACATACGTATCTCAACTTTCTTTCATCTTATATATCAAAAAATGACCATTAATTTATCAACATTATCAATGGTCATTTATTATGATTAGCTCTAATATTCTATATTCATCCGCTCAATCGTATTTAGAAAGTTTACCTTAGATATCATTAACAAACAACAGTTTATTACTTTCCCCCAAAAATAATAAGCTAATATTTATTTAAAAATATCTTGAACTTTCTCATAGCTTTCTAATGTACCGATATCATATCTCTTACCTTGAAGTTTATACGCATAAACATCTTTTTTTCCTATTAACCAAGGTACAAAATTACCTGGTGCATCAGGATTGTTGCCTTCATTTAAATACTCTTTTATTCGATTTACTGTATCTTTAGTATATAAATAGAATGGTGGTACAGCTAAGTTTGACTTAGGTTCTTGCGGCTTTTCTTCAAATCCAATAGCTATTCCATTCTCATCTATTTCTACTACGCCTGTTCTTTTTAGATCCTCTACATTGCTTACTTCTAAAACACTTATACAATCATTATTGACATCTTTATAGAAATTAACAAAATCTCTTAAATCAAAGTCAAATAAATTATCCCCGGCTAAGACTAAAACATCTTCTTCAATACTTTCTTTATCAACTACATATTGAATGTCAGCAATAGCACCAAGGCGATTGTCATTAGTGGTTGTTCCATCATTAATCACTTTTACTACTTTATTTGTCGGGTATTGATTTACCCAATCATTGAATTGATTATAAAATCTATCATTAGTAACGATATATACATCATTAATACCTTCAATAACTTCAACTTTATCTAATATATGTTGAAGTATTGTTTTACCACTTACTTCTAATAAGGACTTTGGCTTATCTTTCGTTAAAGGATATAATCTTGTTGCATAACCTGCTGCTAACAAAATACATTTCATAATTAACTCACCTCCGTATTAGCATCATAATTCGGTATTATTCTTGCACCATCATCTGTCTTACAAAAATTCACTTTATAAACATCTGCATACTCTGGATGCATTACAGGATATACTGCATCTACTCTTTTTCGTATTTCATCTTTAAACTCTGGATTGATTATGGCAATACAGCAACCTCTATACCCTGCACCACTAAATCTTGCACCATATACCCCTGGACAATCTTTTAATATATTGTAGATAGTTGTTAGCTCAGGACAACCTGATTCATAATTATGTATTGAACTTTCTCCTGACTCGAACATTAACTTACCAAATGCCTCTATATCACCTTTTTCCCAAGCTTCTATGCCATCTTTAACTCTTTGATTCTCTGTATAAAAATGATCTGCTCTACGTCTAAATCTACCTGGTAGTTCTTCTCTATATTTTTGGTATAATTCATCGTCTACATCTCTTAATCTAATCTCTTTAATAGGAGACATAGTACCACACGCTAATTCTTCTAATATACAAGCAGCAACTTTACACTCATCTACTCTATTATTGTAATCCGTTCCAATAAGCGCCTTGCTTACGCCCGAATATACTACGGCAACTTCGAACTCAGGCATATTGTCTGGCTTAGGTGTTAGCTTGTACTCTCCAGTACTACAATCCATAGACATTAAATACCCGTCTTCACTAAGGATATTGGCCGCTTGATCTAATATGCCATTATTAAGACCAATAAACTCTGTTTCAACCCAATGACTATACTCTATTAACTCTTCTTTGGTAGCCTGTATATTATTGGCATCACATAATGCTAATAGATATGCTGTAGTAACTGCTGCTGAGGAACTCAATCCACCAATAGGAAGTTTTCCACTAATTACTGCATCAATCCCACAATGAAGTATATTTTTTTCTTCTAGTGCAAGTACCGCCCCTCTAAGGTAATTACCCCAATGCCCTGGTATCATATCAGGTACATGTTTGATATGAAATATTTCTTCATCTGGAAAGTCTATGCTTTGAACCCTTATATATCCGTCTTTATTTGATGAATATGCCATGTTGATGCTTGCGTCTATAGCCATTCCAGTTACTAGACCGTGTTGGTGGTCTACATGGGCACCTAATGGGCATATTCGTAGTGGTGATTTAACTATATGTATCGGTTGACTGCTATATTTTTCTTGAAATACTGTTTCTACACTTTTCATAAACATCCCCTCATAATTAGTTTTTAGTTGTGTTAAAATCACCCTCAGTAATTAATCGACTTAATAGTAATCTTATCCCACTCTATAAACTTAACATTAACTATTTTATTTTAACAGATTAACTAATAATTTTCTATTATTTTACATACCCTGATAGTATCAACCTTACTGCAGAATATAACTCATGAATAATTTAGGTTAATTCATTACAAATAGATACTTAATCTATTTGTAATGAATTAATATTAAAATCCTATTTCACAAATTGGTCTAACTAATTGAACATCAATACCATATCAAACAACTAATTTCTTTCAATTAATTGAGTCACTTCAAACGCATCAATACTAACCAATGTATTGCTTGAGCCTACATTCTTAGTCCCAGCAACTTCAATCCTTATGGTATGAACCCCATATTTTAAACCTTGATTCTCATATACCATTTGTTGAAATTGATTGGTTGGACCATAAAGATCAACATATTCTGCTTTTTCATTGTTTATTGTTACTTTTGCTATTCCTGCATTATTTCGAATATTACTTATCCATTGTATCCCTGTTCCTTCAAAGCTAAACTCAACATATGCTCCTTTTTCTGTAGAATACTTCATGCTTCCGCCACTATGTGTTGATTGGTTATGATTTAACCAATTTCCACTATAAATTATCACTTCTGCCGTTTCCTCTATTCTTATTTGTTCTTGTATGTGACCTAGTACTTCTACTTCATTTGACATATCTGATTTGTTTCCAAAATAATCTACTGCCGTAACTACATAATAATAATCTTTTAAGGGATTAATATTTACATCTGTATATTTCAAGTTTGTTACTTTAGCAATTTTTTCATAACCATACCCAGCTGTAGTAGATCGATACACATTATACCACGCTACATCTTCGTCTGAGCCTAGTAGCCATGATAAATCAATTGATGTTATTCCATTTTTAATAGCCGTTAAGTTTTTTGGTGCTATTGGTGAAGTAGTAACAATATTATTAATATCAAAAGCATCAATACTTACCAATGTATTGCTTGAGCCTACATTCTTAGTCCCAGTAACTTCGATTCTAATTGTATGAACTCCATATTCTAAACCTTGCTTCTCATATACCATTTGTTGAAATTGGGTAGTTGGACTATAAAGATCAACATATTCTACTTTTTCATTGTTTATTGTTACTTTTGCTATTCCTGCATTATTTCGAATATTACTTATCCATTGTATCCCTGTTCCTTCAAAGCTAAGCTCAACATACGCTCCTGTTTCAGTAGAATACTTCATTCTTCCGCCACTATGTGTTGATTGGTTATGATTTAACCAATTCCCACTATAGATTATCTCTTCTGCAGTTTCCTCTATTCTTATTTGTTCTTGTATATGACCTAATACTTTTACTTCATTCGACATATCTGATTCGTTTCCAGCATAATCCACTGCCGTAACTACATAATAATAATCTTTTAAGGGATCAATATTTACATCTGTAAATATCATGTTTGTTACTTTAGCAATTTTATCATAACCATACCCAGTTGTACTAGATCGATACACATTATACCATTCTACAACTTCGTCTGAACCTGGTAACCATGATAAATCAACTGATGTTATTCCATTTTTAATAGCTGTTAAGTTTTTTGGTGCTCCTGGTGTAGTAATAATATTATAAATATCAAATGCATCAATACTAACCAATGTATTGCTGGAACCTACATTCTTATTCCCAGTAACTTCAATTCTTATAGTATGAACTCCAAATTCTAAACCTTGTTTCTCATATACCATTTGTTGAAATTGATTAGTTGGACTATAAAGATCAACATATTCTGCCTTCTCATTGTTTATTGTTACCTTTGCTATTCCTGCATTATTTCGATTATTACCTATCCATTGTATTCCTGTTCCTTCAAAACTAAACTCAACATACGCTCCTGTTTCAGTAGAATACATCATGCTTCCAGCACTATGTGTTGATTGGTTATGTTTTAACCAATTTCCACTATAGGTTATTCCATCTGCATCTTCTTCATAATATCCTTCTCCTAAAATTGGACCTGTGACTCCTCCTATAATCTCTATTACACCAGTAAAATCTGATTGCAATCCAGCATGATTAATGGCAGTTAGTGCATAATAATAATGTTTTCCTTCCTCTATACTATCATCTGTAAAATTTGAATCTTCAACTAAATTTAATAATGTATATTGATTCTCTTGAGATGTTCTTCTCCAGACTTTATATCCTAATATGTCGACTTCTTGGTTATCACTCCATATTAATTTAACACTATTACCTTCTTTTGCTCCTGTTAATCCACTAGGTATTTGAGGTGCATCAAAGGTAATATCATATACTTGTGAATAATCAAAATTAATTTTACCTGATACACACTCTAGTATCCAGTACTCTCCATTAGCTCTACTGCCCCAGGTAGTTCCAAATCCCCACGTACCTTCTCCATATTGACTATAGAGGTCATATTCGTTACTTGTGCCATGAGGCCAAGTAAGTTTTAATACTCCCATATCAGGACCAGTATGTATACTTAATTCACTTTTATAACCAGTGAATGGTATCTTGACTTTAGCGCCTTCTTCTAAAGTTACATGCCTTGTTCCATTATTAAAACTTTCTCCTGTTTCCAAAGTCCAATTTCCTGTATACTCTATATGTCTACTAGTATCTTGAAGAACATATACGCTATTAGGAATAATCGGTCGAGCTACTACAGTATTGGAATAAACTGACTCTACCTCACTATTATTAACAGCTGTCATTTTATAAAAATAATCTCTATCTTCTGTTACGCTATCTCTATACCAATTATGATCTGGCATAGAATAGGAATCGATATATGCTACTAGCTCATACTTAATATCATCTGTTGATCTGTACACTTTGTAGTATGCTACATCTCCTGATTCATTCCCCATATACTCTAGTCTAATCTCTTCAATTGTTGAAGAAGCCTGGAAAATAACAGGCGGCTGAGGTGCTGTGCTTTCAGTTGATATCATAAAAGTATCAATATTAATAGAGGTAGCTGACTTTCTTGCGCTTCGATCCCACTGTCCAGACCATCTAATCTCTATATTATGGTTTCCATAATAAGGTAAATCTTTTTCAAATAAAACTTGTTTATACTTAGGTACCGCTGAATACAAGTTTATATCTCCTGCAAATACTTCATTGATAAAGACCCGTGCTATTCCTTGGTTTGAATTCTTAAATCCAGTCCATGAAATCTTTGAGCCTGTAAAGTTTAAAAATACACTCCCTGAACTATTTAATACTTTAGCTGTGCCATTTTCATGAAAATCTGAATTAATTTCTTTCCAATCCCCTACATATTGTAACGCAGAATTACGATCATCTATTACTATCTCTTCTCCCATATCATAAGTTAAAGTATATGATCCCATTCCACTATAAGCATATACATTAACAAAATATCTTCCAGTTTTTTCTGCTGTAAATTGAATAAATTCTTCACTTCCCGCATTCTCAGAAGAAGCTAGCAATCCCTCTGTACTTTTGACTGTTTTGGCCCATGGTGCATATAGGTGTAAGTCGAAATCTGTTCCATTATCTGCTGTTAAATAAAGATTAATTGTTTCTCCTACTTTTAAGTCTATATGATATACATCATCTAAATCCTCTAAATAATGCAACGTTCCAATATTGATACCCTCTAAAGGAATTCCAGGAATATCATCCTCTAAAGAAAAATCTCCCATTTTTAAAGCCGCTGCTGCATTTACCAAACCTCCAGTAAAAACTTTCCCTGATAAATGAGGTAAAGGCATACTACTAGCAAGAATCTTTGCTTTCATTTGTAGTATATCTTCTGTTCCATCACTTAATAATAATGCAGCTATACCTGCAACATGCGGTGCCGCCATAGATGTACCATCATAATAATCATATGAATAATCATAATTGTTATCCCCCGGATAAAAGAGTGCTACTTGTCCATCTGAGTTCGCAGGGGCTAAATAATCCATCCATATACTAGGTAATAAATGGTAGGTGTGATTTTCAAAAACTGTCCCACTCATTCCATTTACAAATTCTAAATAATTTGCCTCACTTACAAAATGTGTATTTAAGTAATTTAAGTAAAAGTCAGTATATTCTATATTCCAACCTGCATCTCTTCCAGATAAATAAAGATTCCCTCCATTATTTAAATATTGAATTAGTACTTGTTGATCATACTCTGTTATGGTTTTGATATACTGATCTCCTGATCCTTCTCCTGTAAACCACACTACTACATCATATTCATTTAGTATGTCTATACTTGGACCATCGGTATGAGCTGGTACTGTATATACATCTAAATTCTCGAACTTTAATGCCTTTAGAGGATCTTCATAATAACTTAAAACATTTCTCCGATCTCCCAAATTACTCTCATCATCTTGTACTAATAAAATTGAGCTTTGTGTATCTATATCAAAGAATTGCATTACACTTTCCATTAATTGTACTCTTTGAGTATTGCTACTTATAATTTCTAGCCCAAATCCTTGAAAAAGAGTTTTATATGCTCCTGTATCACTTTGTATAGCCGCTCCCATCTCTGGTCCCTTAGGAACTGTACTTAGTATTCCCACCCCAGGTGCCGCTACATCTACGGTATTTTCTCCATAATTAGAAAAATGAGCTAAATGTCCTCTATTATCTACTGCTGCTACTGATATAATATTAGGACTTTCATAGCTCGCCGGATAAGTTCGGTATAAATCATTATTCCACCCATTATTACCTGCAGCTGCGATAAATAACATACCAGAGTTTTCTATTGCTTCCTTTAGTGCCTGGGAATATCCGCCTCCACCCCAGCTATTATTGGAGATTTTCACTCCCATATTTGAAGCATATTCTATTGCTAATATAGCATCACTTGCACTTCCGCCATAAGGACCTAAAAATTTAAGTGGCATTACTTTGACATTAGGAGCAACACCTACAATACCTATGTTATTCAAAGTAGCTGCTATAGTTCCTGCTACATGGGTACCATGTTCATCTCCATCTTCTGGATTAAACACGGTATTATTATTATTGTAAAAATCCCAACCATAAAGATCATCTACATATCCATTTCCATCACTATCCATACCATTATGTATTTCATTAGGATTTATCCATATTCTATCCTTTAAATCTGGATGGTTGACATCTACTCCTGTATCTATTACTGCTACAACAACTTCTTCAGCACCTTGAGTTATCTCCCAAGCTTCTAATATATCAATATCAATCCCAGGTACTCCTGGTATCCCATAGATTAATTGCCCTTGATTTTCAAGCCCCCATAAATCTCCACTCAACGGGTCTGTCGTTATATTTAAGGGTTGATATAAATAATTAGGCTCTACATATTCTACTCTTTCATCTAACTTGAGCCTACTAATAATCTGATCTATGTTTACATGACTTGGAACCGTCACAAGATCAGCTTTAATAGAATTTAAGTTTTGTTTAACTTTTAAACTATTCTGAGCAAAAATATTTTGTTTTTCAAGAGCCTTTACATTCTCCTTAACTTTAACTATTAATTCCCCAGGAATATAATTTTTGTTATGATTAGTTTTGCTTTTCCACATTTTCTGAGAATGATCTTGTGTAATTTCTTTTGTATTACTAGGTTGCACTAAATCATTTCTCTTGTGAACATCAACTTGTTTCTTTAAGTCACCTTTTCTTATATTATGTGTATTATTAACAGAGTTTATTTTACTTGCTTCTCTTTGATTATGAAAAAGATCTTCTTGTGATTGATTTGTAAAAAAGTATTCAACCTCTCCACCTTTATCAATATAAAAAATTTTTTCTCCTATGTTACTTTGCGTCGTATCATTTAGCTTATAATTTGTTATATTATTCTGTGACCTAGCAAAAATACCTTGGGTAATCATTAGCATCACTATCAATACTAATGATATTACTTTAAAAATTCGATGTTTCATCCTCTCATCTCCCTTATATAATTTATTATAAATGCTTACTTCTGCTAACTATCTTTATCCTCCTTATCTAATTTAAAAGCACTTCAAATTAACTTCATCGAGCACTTCTTTATAGATATGAAGAAATAGCACTATACCTTCATTTAATAACTAATACCTTACATTTAATCTGCATGTGTTTACTAAGAAGACAAATTTATTTTTTAGTTATTTATAAAGAAAGTGACTTAGTCACTTCAACTCCCCACCCCTTCATTCGTGAGGAGCTTTTATAACCTAAGATGGGCTTTCTTTTTACCTTATTCACTTCTATTTCTTACTGTTACCCTACTTTTTCTATGTTGTATCCAAGTGCTAGTTCTTTAGTTGTTATAATTACTCCACTTAATTTTAGCTCCTAAGCTTTGAAACTTTTCAATAAAGTTTTCATATCCTCTTTCAATTTGTTCAGCATTGCTAATTCTTGTAATACCATCGGAAACCAAACCTGCTAAGAGTAATGCAGCTCCAGCACGTAAATCATCTGCAAAAACATCAGCCCCAGTTAATGAATTCCCTCCTTTTATAACAAGTAAGTTATTCTCTACATTTGTATCAACACCCATTTTTTTCAACTGAGCTGCATATCCAAATCTATCTGGGAATCTTAGGTCTACAATTTTAGACATTCCTTTCGCTTGAGATGAATAAACTGCAAGTAATGGTTGCATGTCAGAATTAATACCGGGATAAGGTCCCGTACTTATTTCTAAAGGGTACGATGTACTACCTTTAATAATTACTGAACTTTGTCCTTCATATATATTAAGACCACTTGATTTCAAGAAAATCAATGGTATTTCTAGATGCATTGATGGGAAATCTAATATTTCTACATCACCATCTGTTATTGCAGCTGCAACAAGAAACGTTAGTGCTTCCATATTATCAGGAATAACTTTATGAGTGGCTGTGTGCAATTTTTCAACACCGTAAACAACAATACTTTCATTACCTCTTACTTCAATGTTTGCTCCCATTTTATTTAACATATCAATGAGATCAAGAATTTCTGGACGAATATGAGGATTCCAAATTGTTGTTTTACCTATTGCTAGTGATGATGATAGAATTGCATTTTCAGTAGCACCTGTAGATCTTAATGGCAAATGAATATCAGCACCTTTAAGTCGACCATTCGATTCAGCACATAAATAATCATCTTCAACCCAAACTCTTGCCCCTAATGACTCAAGCACCATTTGATGAAGATCATACTTTCGTTCTCCTATTTTGCAGCCACCTGGTAGTGGAACCTTTGAGAACCCTTTACGCGCTAATAAAGCTCCCCAAATTAATAATGTATTTCTAATAGACCTTTTATTCCAAATAAGTTCAGATGAATTGATGCCTCCGCTTATAATTAACGTATCCCCTACAGCATCTATTTTCTTCCCTAAACTTTCCAACATTTCATTATGAATTTTAACATCTGATAAACCATTAGGGAAATTACTTATGATTAATTCTTCATCTGTTAGGATTGATGCAGCTTGCAATCTTAAAGCACTGTTCTTAGCACCACTTAACTTAATCTTACCTTTTAAAGTACTTCGTTCAACTAATAATTCTCTTTGGCTCATTTTAACACTCCATTTCTTTTTTATATTCTTGAATTTAGCTTTATAATTCTTCTTTGTAATATTGTACGTCAGTCCACGAAATTCTTAATCCCGTCCTCAATACTCTTAGATGACTTAAAGTTAATTTCTCTTTCTAAATCTCCTACATCTGCATAGGTTTTAAATATCCCCAAGTTGCCTATACATATAGACTTTCTTCGCTTCTATGCATTGATAAATCTCAAGACTGAACTGGATTAGTAAAGCCCTTCATAGGAGTATCATAAAAACTACTATATATATGGCCCTCAACTTAATTGATTTCTCCGTTCAGCAAAAGAGAGACTGGCTGACCCATATTGTGAATTGTAGAGAATAGTGTTTCTTTGTTGCCCCCATAGAACCTAATGATGCACAAGCAGGCGTCTAGAAGTATTTTATACAGGCCTCTATGATACGCATAAAATCAGTTAGGTTTGAATCAACAAATGCAAAGGGGTTCTAATTAGAGTATCGCACTCCTGCTTAAATCCTAAATTTATGTCGTGATCTGGCTGGTAATGTTCGAATATATTGTTAGGTCGTACTTGTTTTTTATATCTATCGTATAGAAATTAAGGTTATAGTACTTACCTAATATTTGCACGTCTAGATTACTTATGACTTTGCTTAAAATTATCAATCAAGTTGGTAAGTTCCTATTATTTATTAAATAAGAAGCTTCTAATATTTTTTGAGAGGATGCAATGAATCCGGCTGCATCTATTATTAGTATTTACTTCATTCAGATAGTTCTTTTAAATCTTTAATTTTTTTAGCTGGTATTCCAGCATATACACTATACTCATCTACATTCTTAATCACGACACTATTTGCTCCAACTATTGAATTACTACCAACAATTACATCTCCCAAAATCTTGGCACCAGCAAAGATAATTACATTATCACCAACAATAGGGTAATTATTTTTGACACTATCTCCAAGATTTTGACCACCAAGCGTCACTTGCTGGTATATAACTACATTTTTTCCTATCTTAACGCCATCACCAATCACAACTCCGTTAATGTGTCTGAGCTCGAGCCCTAGCCCAATGTCTGCTTTTAAGCTAATGTGAACACCATACTTTAAAATCATTCTATTCCTTAGTAAAATCCCTAGTTTACAAAACCCTTTATCATAACTAATCTTTGAAATTCTGTATAATAAAATCACACGCTTTGAGGGATTTCCAATAATAATACTCAGAGTTGCGATGATACTCTTTTTCTTGTCCATTTTAATTTCTTTTTGAATGACATCTCTTAAAGTAAACATTTTAATCTCCTTCCATTATCTCTTAAATACTTTTATTCTGTTAATATCACATTTGCTAAATATTAAAATATCCCAAAGTTTAACATTAAAGATTCTACTATAATATAACAAGAATGATATCCCGCATATAAAGTATGAAATAATTGACGCATATGCTGCACCAACTATTCCATAAATAGGTATCATAACAATATTACCAATAATATTTAATATAACAGAGATCAATAAAACAATGAAAGAGATTTTTTGTTTTCCGACAGAAATAAATAAAGTGTTAATCAATTTAAAAAATAGCATTGGGATAATTCCTATAAGTATTATTATCGTCACACTATATGCTGCAATAAAATCTTCACCGTATAGAAATTTTATAATTGGTTTCCCAAAGATTGCAATAAAAGTAATCATGAAAACACTAATTATAATGTTTATCTTGATACTCATATTTATATCATCTATGGAGTTTTTTATAGCTGTTTTGGCAAAGAGTACATCTTTAAATGCATCTGGAATAATCCACAGCTTGTCAGCAAGTCCAACTCCTACAGTGTACAAACCAATTTGTGAAAATTCTACATAGCTACGTAAGATTATTATATCAAACCTATAATTCATTGTTATAAGTAATGCCGTAATCATCGGATAAAATCCGAATCTAGTTGCATCTACAAGCAACTTAAAATCAAACGATCTTTTGCTCAACTTAAAACTAAAAGATCGAATAATTCTAGTGATTATTAAAATATCTTTTAATAGTAATACTACAAATAGATAATAAATATTTTGTGGAGCTACAATAAAGACAATCAGCAACATAATGGTATATAATATTTGGTTACCGATATTTAATAAATTTCTCAAATTAATATTTTCAATCATTGAAATAAACATTAATTGTTTAGTTAATATCATTATTGATATTAACATTGTCATAAAGGTCACTTCCAACATCTTTACAGAAGCTGAAACAATAATAGAAATAACCACATACGCTAAAAATTGAACGATTATTATAGCAAAATACTTCTCTCTTATATCCCCTTGATCATCAGTTCTTTTTTTATATGGATATGATTGGTAGACTCCTAGATTTAGTATTAACACTGCGATATTAATAATATTTAATATATACTCATATTGTCCCTTTAGTTCTGGTCCTAAATACCTATTGATAAACACTGTATTTAGTACTCCAAAGAAAACTAAAGTGACTTTTGTTATTAGTGAAAACGCATAACTATTTTTTAATATTTTTCTCATGCTCTTCATCATCTCTTAAACTTTCCTTATGTTTCGTTTTTTAGTGCCCGAATTAATGCTACTTTGTTTTTTTTAACCAAAACTCTGTCAATAAAATATACAAGTAATATCATAACAGTATTCCAAATTATATTAATTTGAGAAGCAGTAGAGAACACATTGAAAATATATCTAATATTCAAGGAATAAAACAGAACAATCCAAAAGTCCGAAATATCTGTAGTCACTCTTGTTTTAAGCATTCGATTATATAACTTTCTGATGATCACCCCTGTTATAACCGCTAATAGTATAACACCAAACCAGTGAAAATTGAAAAATGCTAATCCATAACTTCTAGGAGGAAGTCCCCAATAATTTTGTCCTAATATTGCTTCTCCAACTATTCCTGCATCATCGATACTCGGCTTTGAACTCCATAATATTCTTGGAATAGGTGCAAAAAAGATATTTATTAAAGTTTTTCCAAAATTAAATTGTATATCTCCATTTAAGAGGAGGGCAATCAATGATGGTAAAATATCAGCAGTAGCTTTTCCTCTTGCAACTGCGAATAATAGGTTCCCTAACTCTACTCCCATCAGACTTAAGTCTCCATAACGCCTAAGATTTCCCCATAATATTCCAAAAAAAACAGCTGGTATAATTATAAAAATTAAATTTCTTAATTTTATTTTCTTATATGAATAATTATAGAATATTAAATATGGAAAAACCACACCAAAGAATGCTCTTTCTCTCCCACCAAATGTTGACATTGCAATAAATGTGGCCACATTTATGAGCACTGAAGATTTAACTCGTCCTCCATATAGATACAGTATAGAAGCTAAGCTTCCTAACTTAACAATATTAATTAGATACGCTTTGCCAGAATACAATTCTACACGATTACTCATCATGTTTATCATTGACATGAAGCCACCCATTTCAAACAAGATATAAAGATATGTTATGACACTAATAATTAGTATAATTTTCGCACAACTTATCGGACTATTCAATGCATATCTGAATGGACTTAACCTAATTATCGATTTTTGATTGGAAACAATTAAAAATCCACCGTACAAAAAAACAAACCATACAATGATAATTAATAATGAGTATGCCATTATGAAGTGATATTCATTATCAATTAACCACATTGCATATCTAAATGGTTTACCATATAAATCTTTTTCCAAGAAATTTATTAATGGTAGTATTTGTATGGTTATAAATATGTAAATAGGGTGGAACATATCTTTTACAAAAAATATTGGTGAAAGTAGAAGTGAGAAGGCACCCATCAATAATAAAGTAGAAAAATTTAAATTGCCTTTATACAAACTTAAAAAAAATAGCATCATTATTATATTAAACGAGACTGCAGCTATAACTCGTTTAAGTGTTATACTATGGGCATTTTTTATGTAGTTTGTAAACTCGGATATATTTTTAGTGGTCTTCATAACATCTTCCTTCTATAGGTAATTATTTTATCAAGTAAACTCATCATAAATCTCAGTAAGATTGCTAATATAATCCATTGGAGAGAAGTCATTTTCTATTTTTTTAACTGACTCTTCTCCCATTTGTTTTATCAAATCTTGATTTGAACTTAATTTTATTAACTTCTCATAAACTTCTTTTTTATCAAATTTATCAATAAGTATACCATTTGCAGTTGTCACTAATTTACTTGTACTTCCAACATTTGTAGCTACAATGGCATTCTTCATAGCCATAGCCTCCAAAACACTTTGTGATGGATAATTATCTGGATAAATAAGAGAAACGAAAATTTTACTTCTACTTAAAAACCAGTATAGTTTTTCAGTATATTTAATTTCAACCACACGGTTATCTATATAGTCTCGTAAAATTGATTCAATTTGATCTTTTAGTGGACCTTTACCTAAAATAGCAATCTTCCAATCTGGTCTTTCATCTAAAAACAACTTTATTGCTTCTGCAAATAAAACAGGATTCTTTCTCTCTATAAACCTTGAAGCAAATACTATTAGATTCTCTTTTTCGACATCCCAATTATTTTCAGAACTTATAAAGAATGGAATAGGTGAACAAGTGATTTTTCTTACCATATCATATTCGTTATTTTCACTCCACTTGGTTATCAATATATTATTTACAGTCGGACTTACTGCAACTATTCTATCGATATTGCACTTAAAATATTTTAGCTTGCCTTCAATTAGAGATTTTGCTACATCAGGACTAGTTACTTCAAAAATTACTTTACTCCCTAAAATCTTTGAGCCAAAAGATGTATAAAGCCCATTTAATACAAGATGCATCACACCTATTTTGTACTTTCGAATTATTAATGCCGCTTTTATGTTTAGTAGTATAAAACTCATGAGTTTTGATTTTACTATTTTGCTATCAGAAATAATGATCAAGCGACTTTCATCATTGATAATTTTCAACCTACTAGATAATTCCTGATCTTTTTGTGCAGCTATATATAATTCACTATTAACAATAAAAAAAGTTTTCTTAGTTGCATTATTCAATAATGAAGCAATCCTAAATATTCTTTTTTCTGCTCCTGACACTCCTTTACTCATTAAACATATCGCGATATTATTTTTTTTCACCGTCACTCACCACATTTCTAAATAGTTACATTAAATTATTCTCCACTCTAGTTCTAGTATGACTCCAAAATTTTTATACACCGTATCAATTATTCTACTAATCAGATTGAATATGTCGTCATATGTGGCATCACCAGTGTTTATTATAAAACCAGTATGTTTTTCCGAGATCATTGCTCCGTTTTTTTTTATGCCACGGAGACCAGAATCATTTATGAGTTTCCATACCATCCATTCTTTACCATCAACAAGTGGTCTCTTAAAAACGCTTCCCGCATTAGGATAATTTCTTGGTTGTTTTAAATACCTTCTCTTCTTAATTTCTAATAATTCATCTAGGGATTCTAAATAATCTCCTTTTTTAACAACAAATTCCGCTGCAATAACTATTGCATTAATATCAGTCCATTTTGATTTTCTTCTATTAAAATCATCTATACTCACTGTTTCTTCGATTATAACATCCTTGTCTATATCATAATATTTGATTTTCTTAATTAATTGGCTAATATTATCTTCATATGTTCCTGCATTCATTATTATTGCTCCACCAACTGTACCTGGAATATCTTCTAAAAATTCAAATCCTTTAATATTGTTCTCCAATGTATACCAGCTTAACTGCGAAAGTGTAGCGCCTGCGCCACAGATAACACGTTCATTACAATAATTTATCTGATCCATTAATTTAAGATTTATAAATAAATAATCTTCACCGTAAAATTCTTTTGAAAAAAGAATATTTGCACCTTTTCCAATTACAACTATGTTGCTATTCTTACCTTTAAAGTCATTGATTACTTCTTTTATTCCTTCCTCATTGTATGGGAATAACATTTTTTGAGCTCTGCAATTTATTTTCAAAGTATTATAATCTCTTAATGAGACATTATGCATTATTGCATAGTTTCTATTCATTTTTATCTCCTCTCTCCCCTTTATAAAACATCAATTTCGTTTCTTAATTGTTCCAAGAAATCGTACCTTCTTTTTTCTATAATTTGTTTGTCATATTTAAGAGCCTCATTGTAATTTTGGATTGCTTGTTCTTTCATCACAGTTTTATCGAAGCACTTTAATATAGTACATATTTGTTTAATATTATCTTTTGTATTGCTAAAAATGAATTTCTCATCTAATAATTCAGGAATACCCGCTGTTCTAGCACCAAAAGAAGGAATTCCTCTACTCATAGCTTCAATAAGAGCTCTTGGCAAACCTTCTTGTCTACTCGGTTGGACATATAAATCTACTGTTTCAAGCCATTCAAACACTTTGTTATGTGGCATTACCCCAATAAATTTAACTTGATTAACTACATCATATTTTTCAGCAACTTTCGTTAGATATTTTTGTTCGCCTCCACCGACAAGTTGATATTCAAAATTATCTATCCCTTGTTTCTTCAATTGACCTAATGCCTCTATAATATACTGTTGTCCTTTATATTTGACATTTACAGCCGCTGTTGTACCGATTGTCAATTTAGAGTTATTTGGCATACCTTCAATTCTCCCAAGCCTTCTTGCTAAAACTTGATCATCAAACTCTGTTAAAGCTACATTCGAACAATTTGTACTCTTCCCCTTAGTTGGATATCTTCTTTGTAAAAAATTATTGGTTACATAAATCGTGTAAGGTGACTTAATAACCTTCCATTTCAAAGAAAAATACATGAACGGTGCTAATAATTTACCCTTAATGCTGTGATTCCAATAAGCATCCCATGGACAGGCAACAACTTCAATCAAGTAAGGCTTACTGTTTTTTATTGCAGCATCAACGACTAAATCACCTATTGAACTTGGTAGTCGTGCTATTACAACATCAGAATTCTTAACTGCTTTTTTTACTATAGTCTTTGCTTCTGCAATTTTGATATATGTTCTTGCAGATTTAAAGTCTGGAACTCTAATAAAAGTTACTCTATCGGTTGATGCTAAAGTTAGCTTATTCTCAAGTGATTCAACTTCTTTTTGACGGCTAACTACTACAACTTCTTCAAAAATATTTGAGTACCTCTCAAGCATTTCTTTAGAAAGTCCACCAGTACTATAATATTGTTTATTATACTTATAGAAAACATGGTCGTGTGCAAATAGTAATTTCATGAGTCTATACTCTCTCCTTAATTAATTTTGCTGGTACTCCACCTACAATAGAATTTGTTTTTATTGTTCCTTTTACTACAGCACCAGCAGCAATTATACTTCCTGTTTCAATATAGCTCCCTCCAAGAATTCTAACTCCTGAGCCAACCCATACATTATCTTCAATAGTTGTTTTCATAAATTTATAACCTTGATCTTTAATATTTTTATTTATATCAGAATAGTTATGTTCTTCAGACATAACTGTTGAGTTATGGGCTATTGATACATCATTTCCAATTTTTATTTCACCAGAAGCATTTATATAACATAGTGGGTGTATACTTACATTATTTCCTATTTCTAAATTATGTAAGTTGTATAGATAAACGTTTGAAAAAACAGCCACATTTTCTCCACAAAATTTTGTGCAATTCTTTAAACATATATATCTAATTAACAATGCTATATTGTTATCATGACTTCTAATTACTTTCATTAATGACAAATAGAATCTTTTGGGAAAAATTCTTGACACCTTAATTAGTGAGTTTGTTATCCAAGAATATTTATTTACTAAGTCTCTTTTTCTGCTCATCGTCAACATCTCCAATACAATGTTAAATCATTTTAATTTCATCTTTATATGCCCTAACTACTATCTGTCTATCAAATTCTTTCTCAACTTTAGCTCTACCTGATAAACCCATCACTTTCTTTTCTTCATAGCTTAACTTTAAGAAATCCTCTATTTTCTCTATAAGATCTTGACTATTCTGCTGCTCTACTACATATCCGTTAATTCCATCTTCTACAATTTCTCTACAACCGCTTCTATTAGTTGTAATTATAGGTCTGCCACAAGCTGCACTTTCTAAAAGAACATTTGACATTCCTTCAGGATAATATGTTGGGTGAATAGTACAATGGGAAACCTTATAAAACTTCCTAACATCACTTTGCATACCATGATATTGTATAATTCCTCTATCATGCATATCCTTTAACTTTTTCTCATATGCTTCTTCGCAAAATCCAAGAATATGAAATTTAGTATTAGAATACTTCTCTGTTATGTACTTAGCGGCATCAAGGTACTGATCTATCCCTTTTTGTTTCATAACTCTTGAAATAAATAAGAAGTTAATATTTTCTTCTTCAGGATAATCTAAAACATCATAATAGTCTAAGTTGACTCCAGAACCTGGAATAATCTTTTGTTTACCTTTTATGATTCCTTTACCATTTATAAACTCAGCATTTTCTTTGTTTTGAAAGAATACACAACAAGCATTTTTAAAAGCTAATTTATATAAGGCTATTGTAATACTCTGTAATACACCACTATTTCCAACAGCAGTCCCAAGGCCTGTTACATTTGGAATATATGATGTTTTTGCAAGTCTACACATCATTCCACCATAAATATTAGGTTTTATAGTGTAAGTTAAGACTACATCTGGTTTAATTTTTTTTAATATTTTTTTATACCTAATCATCAATTTAAAATCTGTAATAGGATTTGTTCCTCTTCTACTAATCTTCGTATCTATAAACCTACATCCTAAATCAATAAGTTTCTTTACATACTCCCCCTCAGGCAATGAAATATATACATCGTTTCCCTTTAACAGTTCCTCAATTAATTCTTTTCTAAATTTATATAAACCAATGTCATTATTAGCTAATACTAGTATTTTTCCCATCAGTCAACTCTCCTCACCGGAACCCCAACATACGTCCCAGATTCAGTAATATCCTTAACTACCACAGATCCAGCACCAAGTTTGCAGCCACTACAGATATTCACGTTATTGCTTATTACACTTCCAATACCAATCCAACATTCCTTGCTAATATTAACTGTTCCAGCTAATCTAACCCCAGGTGAAATATGAACATAATCTCCAATCAAGTTATCATGATCTAGGCTGCAACTCGTGTTAATAATACAGCCTTTACCAATTCTTCCTGAACTATTAATTACTACTCCTGCCATTAGAACAGTTCCATTACCGATTTCAACATCAGTTCCTAAAATTGTACTTGGATGAATAAGCTTAACTACTGACACTCCTTCCTCTTCTAACTTCTCTTGAATCTTTTTTCTAGTAGCATTGTTTCCAATAGCAACAAAGAAATCAGCTTCATCTTTATATGTATAAGCATCAGAGGTTTTACCGATGACTTCCAACCCCATAGATTTTTTAATAGAATCATCATCATCTAGGAATGCGATATCTTGCCATTTATTCATTTTAATTGCGATATCTGCAACAACTTTTCCATGTCCACTAGCACCTATTATAAGCAATCTATTTTTCATAACAAGTACATTTCCCCCCAACTACATTAATAAATAAGCACTTACTAATTTGCTTTACTTCCCTCGAAAGGTTCCATCGTAACTGCTGTATCAGAATTTATACCTTCACTTACAAACACCTTTTTGATGGTGTTAAAAATTATTTTCCAATCTTCTATAAAGCTTATATTATTCACATATTCAATGTCCAGCATAAACTTTTCTTCCCAATCAATAGCATTTCTACCATTGACTTGGGCAAGTCCAGATAAGCCTGGTCTTACATCATGCCGTCGCTTTTGTTCTATAGTATACAATGGTAAATATTTCACCAGCAATGGCCTCGGCCCCACAATACTCATATCACCACGAATAATATTCCATAATTCTGGTAGTTCATCTAAGCTTGTTGCTCTTAAAACCTTTCCGAACTTAGTAAGTCTTATATCATCAGGTAACAACTCACCATTTTCATCTTTCTCATCTGTCATTGTTCTAAATTTATACATTTTAAATATCTTTTCATTAAGACCTGGTCTATCTTGTTTGAAAATAATTGGACTTCCTAATTTTACCCTTACCAGTACAGCAACTATAATAAAAATTGGACTTAATACAATTAGAGCCATTAATGATAGAATAAAGTCTTGTGATCTTTTTATATATCTTTCATATGTTCCCTTTTGTTTTTTCATAATTACTTCCACAATCCTTTTACAATATCACATATATTAATTAAATCTTCATCTGTCATTTTAGTATCAGATGGCAAACACACACCATTTTCAAATAGAGTTTCAGATACATTGGTACCTATATAATCATACATTTTAAAAACTGGTTGCATATGCATCGGTTTCCAAATTGGTCTTGATTCAATATTTTCTGCTTCAAGTACTTCCATTATATCTATTGGTTTTACTTTCCCACTAAGTGTCATACAGCTTAACCAATAATTTGGCTTGTCCCATTCATTAACTGGCATAAACTCAATCCCATCAAGTTGTCCTAATTCTCTTTTATAAAACTCAAATATGTACTTTTTCTTTTCCACTCTTTGTTCTAATACTTTAAGTTGTCCTCTACCAATACCCGCAACTACATTACTCATTCGGTAGTTAAACCCTAATTCGCTATGTTGATAATGTCTTGCTTGGTCTCTACTTTGTGTTGCCCAGAATCTTGCTTTAGCAATTCTTTCTTCATTATCTGAAACTAGCATACCGCCACCTGAAGTGGTTATGATCTTATTCCCATTAAAGCTGAATATCCCATAGTCTCCAAATGTTCCAGTATGTTTTCCTTTGTAATATGTACCTAAGCTTTCTGCTGCATCTTCTATTAAAGCAACATTATACTTTTTACACAGTTCAATGATCTTGTCCAAATCTGCAGATAAGCCATATAAATGAACAACTATTACAGATTTTACATTAGGATATTTATTAAATGCTTCTTCTAGAGCATTAGGGCACATGTTCCAGGTTTTATAATCGCTATCAATAAAAACTGGCGTTGCCTTTTGATAAATGATCGGATTAGCAGTAGCTGAGAAGGTTAATGATTGACAAAAAACAATATCCCCTTCCCCTACACCTGCTGCGTTTAATGCCAAATGAATAGCAGCTGTTCCTGTTGTTAGCGCAGCTGCTGCTTTACTTCCTATTTTATTTGCTAATTCTTTTTCAAATTCGTTCACATTGGTTCCAAGTGGTGCAATCCAATTGGTATCAAATGCCTCTTGTACATATTCTCTCTCATAACCTTCATCACTCATATGTGGTGATGCAAGATAAATTCTTTTGTTCATTTACTATGACTCCCCTTATTATATGTCTATCCTACCCTACTATAAGTAGGCACTATCCTACACATAAACTCACTTATACTTTCATTGTCTACATTCAATATCTCTTTGATTTCTTCTAATTCCTTCATAAACTGGTTGTAATTCATATCTATTGGTTGGCCTATGAAGATCTTTTCGTGTTTTGTATTGCTTATGCCTTCTTCTGCCATTAGGAGTTCTTCGTAGAGCTTTTCTCCTGGTCTTAAGCCTGTGAATTCTATTTTTACATCTTCGTGTGGTACCAGTCCTGATAACTTGATTAGGTCTTCTGCAAGCTTTGCAATCTTAACTGGTTGACCCATATCCAATACGAAGATCTCTCCACCTTGTGCCATAGCCCCTGCTTGAAGGACTAGTTCTGTTGCTTCTCTAATGGTCATAAAGAATCTTGTAATATCTGGGTGGGTTACTGTTATTGGTCCACCTTGTTCTATTTGTTTTTTAAATAGTGGTATAACACTCCCATTACTTCCTAATACATTCCCAAATCTTACAGCAACGAATTCTGTTGTGCTTCTTATGCTCATATGTTGTATGATCATCTCTGCTACTCTTTTTGTTGCCCCCATGATATTCGTAGGGTTAACAGCTTTGTCTGTTGATATAAGGACAAAACGTTTTGAGCCATATATGTCTGCACATTCTGCCACATTTAATGTACCCATTACATTATTTTTAATAGCTTCTGATGGGTTGGCTTCCATTAGTGGCACATGTTTGTGTGCTGCTGCGTGGAATACCACTGTTGGACTATAGGTTGCAAATATTTGCTCTAATCTGTTTCTATCTCTAACCGATGCAATTAAGACTTCTAAGTCTAAGTCCTCTTTGTATTCGTACTTTAATTCATTTTGAAGATCGTATGCATTGTTTTCATATATATCTAATAATAATAATTTTTTCGGATTAAATCTTGCAATTTGTCTACATAGTTCAGAACCAATGGAGCCGCCTCCACCTGTTACTAGTACCACTTCACCTGTAAGGTAATCAGATATCTCTGCTATGTCTACTTTGATTTCTTCTCTTCCTAGTAAATCTTCTATATTAACATCTCTTACTTTATTCAGATCGACTTCACCATCAAAGTCTTGTAAGCTAGGTAATGTTTTTAATTTACAATTGGTTTTTGTACAGATTTCTATGATTTCTTTTCTTACTTTTTTTGATGCAGATGGCATGGCGATAATGATTTCATCTATATTGTATAGTTCTACTATTTCTATAATATTGTCTTTGCCACCTTTTACCTCTACGCCATGGATATGTAAGCCTTGTTTGGATACATCGTCATCTATGATAACCACCGGTAACATTCTTGTTGTTCTTCTAAGTTCACGTATCACTACTGAACCACTTGCCCCGGCTCCTATGATCATTACATTTTTGCCTTCTGGATGTGTCTGTATATGCATCATTCTTCTCATTATGCGGTATGTAAGTCTACTACCACCTATGGCTAAGAAGCTAATCATCCAAGCGATCATATAGACAGATCTTGGTAGCATGGTATTAAAAAGCATACTAAATGTAAATGAAGCCAAACTGCCAAGTACTGTTGCACAAAATACTTGCATAAGTTCATCTATACTTGCATACTTCCATAGACTGCTGTACAAACGGAAGCGAAAGTATATAAAGATCTTCATTATTGTTAGTGGTACCATTGCATTGGTAAATATTATAAGGTATTGTGTTGGTATTTGTCCATCAAACCTAAAGACTAGTCCCAAAAATAGTGCTAAGTTTACAATTAATGCATCTGCAAGTACCAATAATACTTTTTTTCTATTCACTTTTGTTTTTACTTTTTCTAAGATAGCTTCCAAAATGATTATCCCCCTAATTCAATCCTATCCTTATCCCCCAATAAGGATAAGATTATCCACATAATTCTTTATACAATTAATAAACACCCACAATCTATCCTTGATTTATTTTTATCAAACCTATGTAGGACCAATGGAATAATTAAGGATATTGTGTTGTTGCATTATGCCAAAATCTGAAATTATGTCTTTTGTTCATAAATTGTTCATATGTATTTTAAAATTATAACCCAATTCTGTATATTGTATACAATCACCGAGCAAATTTTTTTTATTTTTATAATTGTTTGTTATTAGGAAACATCAGAAGTGATTTTGACGTAACCCTCCTTTTTATTATTCTCTCCCCAGAGAATTAGGCAAAATAAAAGACCTCATTAACAGGTCTTTGATAAAGATATATAGTATACATACATATTTTGATAACTTTCTACGAGTTTTGACAAAATATTGAGTATATTCTACCATGATGTTTAGTTCTTTATCCCTGCCATCGGTTTTATTATACCCGTTTTTCCAACTTATGTCAAAGTTTTTTCTTATTTATTACGAACTTTTTACAATATATTAACGTAGCTTATATCTCTTACTTTCTAAGGGATATAAGCTTCGTTTAAAACATCAATTTCATAGTTAACAGTTTTTATATATACAAGATTATAAATACTTTTTTCATAATGACAGGGATATATTTTATTACAAATTTTCTTCTTTTAATGCTTCTATAATATTCTCTTTTTTTATTTTAGACATTGAATAGGTCATGGTTATGGATACGATTATGAATACGCCTATGATACATATAATGGATTCTTTTATAGGGGGTATATATTCAAAAACGAAAAAGTTGGTTGTTGATCTATGCATACCCACACTTATGAGTATAGCTATAGGTAATCCATAGAGCAAAGATTTCATTCCATAAAAGATACTTTCGAATCTTATCATTTTATTAAAGCCTTTTGGTGTTAGACCTACTGATTTTAGCATTGCAAATTCTCTTCTTCTAAGGATTACATTGGTGCTAATGGTGTTGAATATGTTGGTAACGCCAATTAGGGTGATAAGACTTACAAAACCATATAGGAATATGGATATAACCGTTTTTATTCTGTTTATCATTTCCAACTCGAATTGTACATCTACTATTACAAGTTTATCCTCTGTGTTCTGGCCATAGATTTCATTAATTTCTTCTATGAGTTCTTTGGTATCCTCTGTTTCTATTTTAAGTCTATGAATACTTCTTCGGTTGTCATCTTCTTCTTTTAATTGGTTTAGTATTTCTTCAAATACTTCTTCTGTTACAATTACATTTACAGCTCTACCTGTATCATACAAAAGACCAAAAGGCAGTTCTTTTGTAAGGGTGCCTATTTCCATGTTGATGGTTTCATTTGTGTGATTTGCCATTGCTGATTTAGTAAGGGTTAGGACATCTCCCTTGTTCATATTTAATGGCTCAAATTCAAACATTTTCCCTTCATCTACAGTTATATTTTTATTAATAACAATTCCTTTTAAAGTGTTTGTGTCTTTGTACCCTTCTATGTCAATTCCCAACTCTTTTCCATAGGCTCTAAAGCTTTCTTCTCCTATTGTTGATATGACATAAGATAGTGAGTACATACCCTTTTCATTTTTAGGAAAAGTACTTCTTTCTTCCGTACTATTTGTTGATATGACATAGGATAATGAGGCGTTTTCCTCTTCATTTTTTTGGTCAGTGTTTTTTTCAATTTTATTATTCAAATGGTTTCCTAATTGAGAGGGTTCTAAGTGATGGTTAAAGGTTCTTATATTTCTTTCAATGGCATATCTTTTTACTTTTTCTAATTCAATGATTTTATCATAAAATGCTCTTTGTTCTTCATAGGGTCTGTCTCTTAGTTCTAATGCGATATCATAGGGTACTTCTCCATAATACATATCTGATGATACAAAGCCATATCTCATAAAGGATGAGAAAGCTATGAATAGGACGATGCTTATACTTAGAGAAAAGATTGTTGCTCTGTATCTTTTACGATTTCTTTTTAGATTCTTAAGAGCCAATTCCCCTTCTATTCCAAAAAGTTTTTTGGTTATTTTTAATGTTTTTAATTTTTTTCTTTTTAGTTTTATATCTGTGGTTAATCTTATGGCTTCTATTGGGGATATTTTTGAGGCTTTTTTAGCAGGTAGATAGGCAGATAAGAAGATGGTTAGGGTTGTGAATACCACTGTTGTTATTAAAGTCAGTGGTGATATGATTAACCTTAGTTCTATCCCTTCTAAAAATTCAAATGCCATCAGTTTGTTTACCACTTTTAAGGTAATTCCAATGCCTAGTATACCTGATAGAATTCCTAGTGGAATGCCTATGATGCCCAGGATAAAGCCTTCAAAGAGTACGGTTTTTCTAATTTGACTTTTTGTTGCGCCTACACTTGATAACATTCCAAATTGTTTTTTTCTTTCACTTATGGATATGGCAAAGGCATTGTATATTACTGCTACAGATCCTATGACCACTAGTAAAATGATGATAAGAGCTAACGTAATAAACATCCTATTAATATTGTCATTATCTGATACCCCAAGCCATCTTAAAAGGGCTGAATTGTATCCATAGGACCCTGGAGGCAGTCCGATGGTTCTTGCCATTTCTGTTGTTTTATCGTATATCTGTCTAGGGTTTTTTCCTAGAATATAGATGTCTAGGGTTTCTGTTGGTTCTAGGTTACTTTCTTCTAGGTAGGCAATTGCCATCATTCCAGGGAATGTGTAGAATTCCATTATGTCTTGGCGGATGATGCCTGTTATGGTGTATGTTTTTTCTGCAAAAGGAATGTATGCTTCTTCCTCTGTATATTCATTGTTTTTGTCTATGGGTGCATTGTCTAGATATCTATGGCCTATTTCTAAGCTAATGGTATCTCCTATTTTATAGTCTGTTCCACCGTTTTCTATGATTGTTTGGGATAGTAGAATTTCTCCTTCTTTTTCTGGGTAACGTCCTTCTCTAAGGAATGTTAGGTTATCCATGGCTTCTTGGTTGTATTCTTTTACATAGATGTATGGTTTGCTTTCTATTCTTGAGGTTTCTAATGGTGAGAAGCCTCTATCTCTACTGATCATGCCGCTTTTTGTATAGGCATTGTCTAGGATGTATTTGGCATCTTTTACTGGTACATTTCCAATCATTGAGTGGTAATTGCCGCGGCTTAGGATGGTTTCTTGGATAAACAAATCTTGAAAACTTGTAGTAATGGTTGCCACACCAAAAATCATGGCACAAGATAAGATAATCCCTATAACGGTTACAATGGTTCTTCTTTTATTAAGCTTAAGGCTTCGGATCGTCAATTTATTTACGATATTCACTATCTCACCACCTCGTCTTTTAAAATTCGTCCATCGTCTATGGTGATAATCCTATCTGCTTGTAAGGCGATTTCGTGATCGTGGGTGATGACGATCATAGTTTGTTTGTATTTTTTATTAGAGGCTTTTAACAGGTCTATGATTTCTTTTGAGTTTTGACTGTCTAAGTTTCCTGTTGGTTCGTCTGCTAATACAATGGAGGGTTGGTTAATTAATGCCCTTCCAATGGATACCCTTTGTTGTTGGCCTCCTGATAATTCATTAGGCAAGTGGTTGATTCTTTCTGTTAGGTTTAGATTGGTTATAATTTCTGTTAGATGGTCTTTGTTTATTTTTCTGCCATCTAGTAGTAATGGTAGGGTGATATTTTCTTCTACATTTAATATTGGGATTAGATTGTAGAATTGGTAAATCAGGCCTACTTGTCGTCTTCTAAATATGGCCAGTTTTGATTCGTTAAGATTGTATATGTCCGTTCCTTCTATATACACTTTACCACTGGATGGTCTATCTACACCTCCTAACATATGGAGTAGTGTTGATTTTCCTGAGCCTGATGCGCCTACGATGGCTACAAATTCCCCTTGGTTTATACTAAAGGATACATTATCCAGCGCTTTTACCTCCGTACTGCCTTTTCCATAGGTTTTAGACAGATTTTCTACTTTTAAGATTGTCATATTCTCACTCCTTCTTTCCTTATGATTTTAATTATATCTGTCTAAAGTGACTTTTCGGTGACTGTTTTAGTGACAATTTTGTCACTTAGTTTTTTGGGGACGGTTCTTAGTTTTTAGTGGACGGTTCGTAAAATTTGATGGTAAAGGTTGTGCCTTTGCCTTTTTCACTTTCTACTTTTATGTCTCCATTTTGATTTTTTAGAATGGTATGGGCCATGGCAAGTCCAATACCTACACTGTCTTCTTTTGCATTTTTCCCCTTGTAGAAGCGGTTGAATATGTATGGAATGTCTGCTTTTTCTATGCCTGTCCCTGTGTCTTGTATTTTTATTAATGTGTAGATAGGGTTTTGTTCATAGGTAATTGCAATTCGCCCTTCTTCTGGTGTGTGTTCTATACAGTTTTTTAGAATGTTGATAAGGGCTTCATTGGTCCAGTTAAAGTCTCCTATGATTTTTGTTTTTTCATCCCCTTTGATATGGATGTCCAATGTTTTTATGTCTATAGGAACTGCAAGGTTGTCTAAGGTTTTTTCAATAAGGGTCTTGACTTTTATAGGTTCTTTTTTCATTTTTATAGTCCCTGCATCAAATTTGGATAGTTTTAGCAAGGTTGTGATCAGCCATTCCATTCTTAGTAGTTGGGTTCTTGTTCTTCTTAGGAATTCTTCTGTGTCTTTTTCTTCTGGGTTGTTTCTAAGGATGTCGTTTAGGACTAGCATAGATGTCAGTGGTGTTTTTAACTGATGGGATATGTCCGCTATGGATTCTGATAGTGTTACTTTGTCTTTTTGTAAGGCTTGTGTTTGTTCTTTTAGGGTGAGGGTGATTTTGAATATTTCATTTTTTAGGTGACTTATGTCCCCTTCGTCGTTGTCTCTAATGTCTAGGGTATAGTCCCCTTCTTTTATTTTTTTAGTGTATGTGGTGACTTGGTTGATGTTTTTGTATAGTTTTTTTAATAGGATGAATGTGATTATAATTAATGTTATGGCTATTGATAGGGTTAATAGTAGCGTTAGTACTGTATTAAGCCTATAATTCCTTTTTATCAGAGGTAAGTCCCTAAGGATTTCTTCTGAGTGAATGCCATATTTGCCTAGGATTTCTTTGCTTTTTTCTGCCTTTACTGGGTCGTTCTTTTGGATTTCTTGTATAATGGTTTGTTCTAATTCAGGGTTTTTTTCAATAATTGCACCTATTATTGCAGCATTGTTATGGTATAGGGTTTTGTATTGGTTGTTTAATGTGATTCGACTTAATGCCAATCCTATGAGCATAAATAGGATGAGTGCTGCCCCGTATATTTTGATAAGTTTTTTGATTTCTGGGTTTTTAGTGAAGTTCATCTTTGCCACCAACCTTATAGCCTAGACCCCTTATGGTTTTGATGATTTTTGGATTTTGTGGGTCTTCTTCTATTTTTTCTCTGAGTCTTTTTATGTATACTGTTAGGGTGTTGTCGTTAACAAAGTCTCCTGCTACATCCCATATGCCTTCTAATATTTGATTTCTTGTTAGGATTTGCCCTTCGTTGTTGGCTAGGGTTAGAAGGAGTTTGTATTCCATTGCTGTTAGTATAATATCTTCATTGTCTTTTTTTACTTTGGCTTCTTTTGTGTTAATGGTAATGTTGCCTATCTTAATTTCTGAAGTGTTTGTATGGTGTTTGTTGTATCTTCTTAAGACACTTTTTATTCTAGATATAAGTTCTCTTACTCTAAAGGGTTTTGTGATGTAATCGTCAGCCCCCATGTCTAGACCCATTACCACATTGACTTCGTCGTCACATGCTGTTAGGAATATAACGGGTGTTTCTTTTTTTGTTCTAATGCTATTGCATAAATCAAAGCCATTGCCATCTGGTAGGGTGATGTCTAGGATGATTAATATATAGTTGTTGTTTTCAATAATTTCTTTGGCACTTTGATAATCATGGCAAACAGTTGTGTTATAGCCTTCTTGTTTTAGGGCGTATTGGATGCCTAGGGCTATGGTTTTGTCGTCTTCTACGATTAGAATAGGGTTCATTTTTTTCCACCTCTTGATTTGGGTTTTGTTATTGGTTTTATTATAGTATAAGATTCTGAATTTTGCTATATGAGAAAATGTTAGAAAGTTAGGGACGGTTCTTGTTTTCTTTGTTTTTAGATTTTTATTGAGTTTTTTCGACATTAATGTTACAATTTTATAAGATTTTACTACCTAATGGGTAGAAAGGGGAGAACCTTTGTTGAGAAAACAGAATATTTTTTTTGCTATTGTTTTAGTTATTATAGTTTTTTCATTTCCTACTTTTGCATCAGATGATCATCTTTTCTATGAACCCTTAGATGTTGAAGACTTACAAGTTATTGTTAATACAGATCCTTCACTTGTGTTGTATCTTAATAAGCATATTGCCTATTTAGACAATGAAGTTGTGTATATTGATAGTAGTAATTCTAATATTACGCCCTTATTAATAGAAGATGTTACATTCGTACCCATTCGTTTTATAAGTGAAAGCTTAGGGGGTAAAATAAATTGGTTTGGTGATATTTCTACTGCTGTTTTGGAAAAAAATGGTAAAGTAATAAGCATTCCAGTTAATGAAATGCACATTATAATTGATGGTGAGAAAGTCGAACTGGAAATGGCTTCATTAATGATTGAAGGAAGACTTTATGTGCCTTTAGATGTTATTTCTGATGCCTTTGATATGAATGTGTTTTCTTATAATGATTTGATTGTTATTACAAAAGAAAATAGTGCAATGGTTCTTCCTAGGGACTTAGATATTGTTGAACAACGTTTTGATTCTTATTTATTAAAGGATGTTAAGATTCCCATATTAATGTATCACCATTTTGATGAGGTTGTTTCTAGATATTTGCGCAGTACTACTGTTACCCCTGATTTGTTTGAAGAACATTTAATCTCGTTAAAAGCGCATGGCTATAATAGCATCACTTTTATGGATTTATATGACTTTATCCATAATGATAAGAAGCTTCCTGATAATCCATTTATCCTGACAATAGACGATGGGTATCTTAGCAATTATATTTATGCTTATCCTCTTCTTGAGAAATACGAAACGAAGGCTACTATTTTTGTTGTTACTTCTTCTAGAGGACAAACACCTGGTATTTTTCCACATTTTACTTGGGAACAAGCTAAGGAAATGGAAGACAGTGGCTGGATAGAAATTCATAATCACGGCCTACATCATAATCATCATACTCAGATGAGCGATGAAGACTTGATTGAAAGTATATTATTGTCTACAGCTGATATTGAGAAACATTTAGGTGAAAGGGCTCTTAAAGTTTTTGCCTATCCAGAGGGGAATCATAATAAAGGTACGATTGATATTTTGTTAGATCTTGGTTATGACGTTCAGCTAACCCGTGGCAATGAACTTACGGATAAAGGGTCTGATTTATTTGATCTGGCCCGTTTTAATATTACATACACTATGAGTGGTGAAATGCTTATAGATATGATAGAAGGTATGAAATAGAAAAAAGGAGCTGTCTTAGAATTATTTCTGAGGTAAGCTCCTTCTTAATGTCTTAAAATAGAGGGACGGTTCATAAAAATGAAGTTTTTTACTTGGATGATATTTGATTTGCTTTCATTAATGCTATTTTTGTAATCACCGGACCTATTAGTTCATATACAATAGTTGACCCAATGATTATGGTTCTAATTGTGCCACCAAATTCAGGGATTTTTATTTCTGCCAGCAGTGCCAATCCAAGGGCCACTCCTGCTTGTGGTATTAAAGTGTATCCTAGGTATGTTTGTATTTCCTTAGAGGCATTAACCAATTTGGTTCCCAATTTTGCACCTATGATTTTTCCAATGATTCTACATAGGATATACCCAATGCCTATATACCCTACTTGCTTAAAAACATGGAGGTCAATTTTCAAACTGGCTAATACAAAAAACAGGACATAGACTGGTGGTGTGAATTTTTCAATGACTGCTAAGGTTTTGACACTGGAAACTGTAAGATTAGACACTGTTACACCAATGACCATACATAGGAGCATGCTGGATATATCCAATGTTTTAGCTGTGCCTATGCTTAAGGATATGATTGCTATTATAAAGCAAAGGAGTTCGTCTAAGCTTCTTATATGATCCACCACATAGGTTAGAATGCAACCGACTAGGCAACCTATTGCAATGGCCATTCCTATATTTAAAAAGGATCTTGTAATCTCTTGGCCCAGGGATAGGTGAAGTGATGCGCCAGAAGGAGTAAATGTTTTTGCAATAGAGACCATTATGGTAAAAAGGATGATTCCAATGGCATTATCTAGAGCCACTACTGGAATTAATGTGTCGACCAAAGGACCTTTTGCATTGTACTGTCGTATAACCATTATGGTTGCTGCGGGAGCCGTTGCTGCTGCTATTGCACCTAATACAATGCTAAATTGAAAGGATAAGTTAAATATAAATATCATCGAAAGGGTTACTAGTGTTACCGCGCCAAAACTTTCGAAGATTGCAATTTTTACAATGCCTGATTGAATGCTTTTTATTTTTATTATATTAAGGGCGCTACCTATATTGTAAGCAATAAAACCTAGGGCAAATTCTGATATGATATTAAGTCTAGGAACAAGATCCCCTGGGATGAGTTCTAAGAAGTAGGGCCCTATGAAAATGCCTGATACTAGGTAACCCGTTACGTGAGGCAGTTTTATAAGTGTTGCTATTTTAGCAAATATCATTCCTGATAGTAATATAATGGCTATGTAGTATAGTATGTTCACTTTTTTACGCTCCTTTTATAGTGTTGCTGAGATTAAAATCCCTTATTACTATAATATTAGAATACGTAAAATGTATTACAGACTATTTTCCCCAATAAAAAAGAGCTTCTATATTCTTATAAGATTATGAGAAGCCCTTTGTCTATTCTATAATTCTTGGTTTACTCTTTTGTTCATAATGACACCAACTAATGCACCTATTAAAGCCAGTAACATTGCGTATGCACCAGAGCCTGCAGCACTAATACTTGCACCAAAGAAATCTACACTTTTATCTGATATGTATGCAAACATTACAATTAATCCAATAACTAATGTTATGATTGAAATTATCTTGTTTGAACTTTTCTTTTTGTATGCACTTAAAGCTGGATAGATCATAACCACTAAAAAGATGTACCCTTGTTGAGCAAATCCATTTTGACTTAAAAAGGCAAGGTTGACCCAAGGCATAAATAATGATAATAACCCTATTGCACTACTAATTAATATAATTATTTCACTTAATAAATATTTTTTTGATTCCATATTGATGACCTCCTTTTTTGTCTTGTAATAACATTATATATTCTTTTTCATTACTCTCCAATGTGTTTTATGCACAATATGGAGTAAATATGGACTTTTTTTGCTAAAAAAAGTTACCTACTCTTAATTAAAAGCGGTAACTTTTATTTACTTATTATTTACTAATTTGTCCAGCTTTTGTTAAAGCGATTTTGGCGATGACTGGCCCTACTAATTCGTATATAATTGTTGACGCTACAATAATGGTTCTAATGTAACCACCTATTTCAGGTAGTTTTATTTCCGCTAATAAAGATAATCCTAGTGCTACACCTGCTTGAGGAATTAATGTGTACCCTAAATAAGTTCGTATTTCTTTAGATGAAGATACCAGTTTAGTCCCCCAATAGGATCCTAATAATTTTCCAATGACCCTAACGACAATATACGCGATTCCTATGAGTCCCACTTGTCTAAAGACAGCAATATCGAGCTTTAAACTGGCAAGGACAAAAAAGATAACGTATATTGGTGGTGTGAATTTGTCTATGACAGATAAGGTTTTTATATTGGAGATGCTTAGATTGGTAACGGTAGCACCTATAATCATACACAAGAGCATACTAGAAACATCTATGATATTTGCTACACCAATTGCAAGAGATATGACGGCAATAATAATACAAAGCAATTCATCAGAACTTTTTAATCTATCAAATAAATAGGAAAGAACAACCCCAGCTACACAACCAATTGCAATAGCGATTCCTATATCTAAAAAGGATTGGATCAGTTCTCGACCTAATGTTAGACGAAGTGCATCTCCAGATTCAATAAAGGGCTTTGCAACAGATATCATAATACTAAATAGAATAATGCCAATGGCATTATCCAATGCCACGACAGGTACCAATGTGTCTACAAGAGAGCCTTTAGCATTGTACTGCCTTATAATCATCATAGTCGCTGCTGGCGCTGTGGCCGCTGCAATAGATCCTAATACAATACTAAATCCGAAGGATTGACGGAAGATAATAATCATTGATAATGTCACAACAAGAACTGCGCCAAGACTTTCGAAGATGGCAATTTTAAATACACCATTTTTAATTTGTTTAATGCGTTTTATGTTAAGGGCACTTCCGATATTATAGGCAATAAACCCTAAGGCGAATTCTGAGATAATGGTTAACTGAGGGATAACATCCCCTGGAATAAGTTTTAGAAAATATGGTCCAATTAAGATACCGGCTAGTAAATACCCAGTAACGTGTGGTAGTTTTGCCAGTGTTGCTATTCTAGCCAAAACTAAACCTGATAGTAAAATTATAGCGATATAGTAAAGTATGTGCACATTCCTTTGCCTCCCTTTCATTTCTAGTTATCGAATGTTCCACCTTCTACCTGTGAAATAGGTATTGTAAAAGCAATACCCACATTGGTTTGTGATAAATCTCCAATAACAGCTTTTATGGTTGCCATAGCCCTTTTAACTTGTTCTTTTTTTAATACTACAAAAACCGTCTTATTGGATGTTTGGTTATTGTTAATTAGCATCTTTAAGGAGCCAAACATAGGGATATCGTCCATATTATGTAAGAAGCTGGCCATCCCATAGCTGTCTATAACCGTTGCACCCTTTAAACCAATATTTACAAATTCTTTCATTAGTATCTCCAATTCATCTGGTTTATTTAAGACCAATACAAGAAGCTCCATTTTTTTCCTCCTTATAATCCTTGAAATATAGTGGTTTATTTAGCATAACATACATTGATGCTGGGTTTCAAGGTGAGTAATTTTTTATGATGCATTTTATTGGAATTACGGTTGCATATTATTAAGGGGACTATTTAGAGACGATTGCATATTGGGGACGGTTCATAAAAACCGGTTATATCTTTCTTTATTTATATATATTTTCTAAGAACCGTCCCTTCTTTTTTCTAAGAACCGTCCCTCTTTATTCTCTATTCTTTCTTTCGTTTTTTTTATTTTTATAGTAATATATATTTAAGTTGACTTTTTCTATTTTAGGAATAAAATTAAGTAAGCAAATGAATTTTTTAGTCTAAAGGACGGTGTGTTGATGGTATCAAAGCAAGGTGATCATAATCATAGTTTTTCTTCTAAAAGCCCTTTAGGCATGGTTTCTACCGCTTCTACTTATGCAACTGAAGCAGGGGTTCAAATGCTTGAAAAAGGCGGAAATGCTATTGATGCTGCTGTTGCTGCTGCTTTTTGCTTGGGTGTTACTGAGCCACAAGCGTCGGGTTTAGGTGGTCAATCAATGGCTTTAGTTTATTTTGCAGAAGAAAACCGTGTTTTTGCATTAGATGGGTCTTCTAGAGCACCTTTTAGTATTCAACCTAGTAAAAATCCACAAAAGCCTGTTAATGTAGGTATTAAATCCACAACTGTTCCTTCTACACCTGCTACTCTTGGATATATGCACGAGAAATATGGCAAACTACCTTTTGAAACGGTTATTGAACCTGCTATCTCGGCTGCAAAAAATGGCTTTGTTGTATCTTCTTTGTTGTATAAGCTACTTAAAAAGAATGAAAAAACTTTGGCTAAGGATTCTTTAATTGTTAAAAACTTTTTTACTAATAATAAAGTCCTTAAGAAGGGTAATATAATAAGGCAGCCTGAGCTTGCTGAGTGTATGATGCAAATGTCTCGGGCTGGTTGGATGGATTTTTATATTGGTAAGATAGGTAATGATATTATAAAGGATATGGAGACTAGACAAGGTTTAATTAATGCTGCTGATTTAAGCCAAATCCCTTTTCCTGTAGAACGTGAGGTTTTATCTGGTAGTTATAGGGGTTATGATATTTTTACATTTCCTCCACCTGGTGCTGGAAGAGTTTTGGTTCAACTTTTAAATATTTTGGAGAATTTTCCTTCAGAATATCTTAATCCCGAAACGCCTATTGGTGCTATTATATTTGCTTTGGCTTTTCGTTTTGCTTTAACGGATAGACAGAAGATGCCTATTCATCCTGATTTTTATTTGCAATCTGTTAATAAATATATGTCTGATAAGGCCTATGCTAAAGATTTGGCCCAAAGAATTTATGAGATTGGCAAGTTCAGTTTACAAGAGGATTTTACACCACCTCCTCTTTCTGGGGAGACCACTCATTTATCCGTTGTTGATAAGGAAGGTAATGCCGTTGGGATTACCCAATCCATTGAGTTGGTTTTTGGTAGTAAAACCATGGCTGATGGGTTAGGGTTTTTTTATAATAATTATTTGAGTGCCTTTGAGTACAAGAATATGACACATCCTTATTATTTATTGCCTGGTGGTAAACCTTGGAGTAGTGTTGCCCCTACCCTTATATTTGAAAATGGTAAACCAAGGTACTTGTTAGGTAGTCCTGGTAGCGCAAGAATTTCTACTGCTTTGACTCAGGTTATTTCTAGGTTAATTGATAACAACGAGGATATGGCAACTGCTATTGCTGCCCCTAGATTCCATTCTTCTCATACAGGCAAATTGATTATTGAACAAGATCGGTTTGATAAAGAGGTTATTGACGCTTTAAAGCAAACTGGTTTTGAAATTAATAGAAAAGATTCTTATAGTTTTTATTTAGGCTGTGTTCAAGGTGTTCAAGTACCCATAAATAACGAAAAAGATTTTTTAGGTGTTGCAGACCTTCGTAGGGACGGTTCTGCTAAAGGGCCTAATGACTTATAAAATTTACAAGGAGAAATGTATATGAAAATTGCTATTGTTTACAATCGTGAAAGCCAAGCCGTTATCAATTTGTTTGGTAAGCTGAATCGAGAAAAGTACGGTTTACAGACAATTAAAAGAATTAAAGATGCTTTGGTTACTGGGGGACATCAGGTTAAAACATTTGAAGGGGATAAAAATATTATTGAAGAACTTGAAAAGTTTATGCCTTCTGTTGTTTCTGGGGAAAGACCTGGCTTGGTTTTTAACTTAAGTTATGGGATTCAGGGTAAGGGAAGATACATGCATATGCCAGGGATTTTGGAAATGTTAGGTATTCCCTATGTTGGTTCAGGTCCAGAGACTCACGCTATTGCTCTTGATAAGATTGTTACTAAGTTAATTCTTATTCAAAAAGGGATTCCAACGCCTAAGTTTACTGTAATGTACAAACCTGATTCTCCTATTACTGGGGATCTTAGCTATCCTATGATTGTTAAGCCAAAGGATGAGGCTGTTTCTTTTGGTCTTAAAATTGTTAATGATGAAGAGGAACTAAGAGACGGGGTTAAAACCATTTACGAAACCTTTAATACACCTACTTTAGTTGAAGAGTACATTCCAGGCAGAGAGTTTAATGTGGCTTTGTTAGGAAATAATCCTCCTGAAGCTTTACCACCTGTTGAGCTGCTTTTCGGGGACGGTCCTCAAATTTATACATATGAGGATAAAAAAAGTACAAGTGGTAGAGAAGTTGAAAAAGTTTGTCCTGCGAATCTTTCACCAGAACAAACTGAAAAAATTCAACAATTGGCTATTGATACTTTTAATGCCTTAGGTTGTTATGATAGTGCCAGAGTTGATTTTCGTATGGATGATAATGGGGATCTGTATGTTTTAGAAGTGAATTCAATGGCTAGTTTAGGGTCTAATGGTTCTTTTGTTTTTGCAGCTGAGAGAATTGGTCTTGATTATACAGCTTTAATGAATCGATTGGTGGAGGTTGCTTCTGAACGTTATTTTGGTCCTTTTGTTATCGATGAACTGAATGATGATAATGCTTCTAAACAATCTGTAAATTTCTTTAATCATATTACTAAAAATCGTGACAAAATTGAAAATGAGTTAAAAACTTGGACCAATCTTCCTTGTTGGACAGAGGATCAAGTTGGATTAAAAACTGTCAGTAGAAAAATTGAAGAACGTATGAAAAAACTTGGTTTAAAAGAAGTTACTGAATTTACCAATGGTCAATCTGTTTGGACTTGGGAAACTAAAGGTGGTTTAAAGGACGGTACGCTTTTGGTTTTACCTATTGATATTCCTGGGGATAGATCTGGTTTTCCTGTGCCATTTAACATTGATCAAGAGTGGATTTATGGGGAAGGTATTGCTTCTAGCCGTGGTGGCCTTGTGACTTTGTTAAGTGCTTTAAATGGGTTAAAAGATATTAAATCCCTTTCTGATAAAAAAATTGGTGTTCTGATTTATGCAGATGAAGGCAGAGGTATGCGTTATAGTTATGATACTTTACGTAAAGTTGCTAATGATGTAAAAGAAGTGATTGTTCTTCAACCAGGGTTTGAAGGTGGTAAGATTGTTGATCAAAGACGTGGTTCTAAAAAATTCAGTGTGATTGTGGAAGGTGATCCTTTAAGAGTTGGTAACCATAGCAATAAAGTTGATGTTATGAGCTATTTCTTAGAGAAAGCTGAAAAACTAAAAGAATTGAATGTAATGGATTCTAAATTAACAGTTGTTGTCCAAGACATTCATTCTGAAAGATATAGTGTGTTATTGCCTCACCGTGTTCGCGCTTCTATTTATGTAACATTCCTTGACGAGAAGAAAGTTAAGGAAGCCGAAGCAAAAATCAGAGAGTTATTCAAGTCAACAACACGAGGCATTCAGTGTTATGTAGAAAAACTAACTGAACGTCCTCCATTTAATCGAATCAAGAATAATTCTTTGATTACTGAGTTAAGCCGTATTAGTGAAGAGTTGAATATTCCTTTTGGGGTAGAGTCTAGTTTGTTACCATCTGCTGCTGGGGAGATTCATAATAAAATTCCTATTGTTTGTGGCTTTGCACCTGCTAGTAAAGGGTTGTATACGCCAAATGAGGCCCTTCACCGTGGTGAGCTGATTCAAAAAACTTTGCTTCTTGGGATGTATTTGTTAAGAGGTTAATTTGAAAGTCTAATCTGAGATAGTAGCAGATAGTAGAGATAGTAGGGACGGTTCATAAATTTAAGTTAACTTAGTGTGATTTAAGGAGGCCGTTATTTTGGGGGACGGTTCATAAAATTGATTATTATTTTGTTTGTATTGTAATCTGTTTTTATGAACCGTCCCTCTTTAATTTGTTTTATTTTTTTTGGAACCATTTTTCGGGAACCGTCCCCTACTTTATTTTTTCGGGAACCGTCCCCTACTTTATTTTTATTTGGAGGTTGTTTGTTTGAAATTGCCTATTCTTATTTCTGTGCCTCATGGTGGTTTGTCTGTTCCTGATTTTTTAATTGATAGATGCTTGTTAAGTCCCGAGGAGATTCTTTTAGATAGTGATACTTGGGCTCGTGAGCTTTATGATTTGAAAGATTTGGTGGAAGCCTATGTTGATATGGACATTTCTCGTATTGTAATAGATTTAAATAGAAATACCAATGATCTTCCTCCTAATAATCCTGATGGTATTGTTAAGACCATTGCTGTCGATGGATCTCCTGTTTGGAAAAATCCAGAAGGATTAAATTCTAGGGAAATTGAATTTTTAATTGATAATTATTATGATCCTTATCATAGGCGCTTAGAAGAACTCTCTAAGGATGAGAATATTATTCTGGGAGTGGATTGTCATTCTATGCTTGATATTGGTCCAACAGATTCTATGAACCGTCCCCTATTTTGTATTAGTAATCGTGGGAATGCTCTAGGGGAAATGAATATTAATTTGCAGGGTGAAAAAATCACTGCACCTTCTAGGGTTTTAATGAAGCTAAAGTCATTGATTGAGGATGCCTTTTCTGATATTAGAGTGACGGATAGGGAGTTTGTAGCTATTAATAGTCCTTTTTATGGGGGTTATATTACTAAGCATCAAGGTTCATTAGGTCATATTCCTTGGATTCAGATCGAAGTGAATAAATGTATTTACTTGCCTAATAATCCTTCTATAAAACCAACTGATGATGATTTAGTTGTTTTAAGGGATTTTAGGAATAGGCTTTATAAAGCACTTTGTGAATTAAGTGATTATATTAGGGACGGTTCATGATTATTAGGGACGGTTCATGATTTTATTTATTTTTATGAACCGTCCCTAAAGGACTACTAAAGGACAAAAGGATAAAAAGTGACTAATTTTGATGCATTTCATAGAAGATGTGTGTTTTTTGGAGTAACTATCAAAAAACATACATCTTTTGTTAATATTAATTATTTATAGATAATCATTGTCACATAATGAAACCAAACATATACTGAGAGTACAAAACTTATCTAAAGGTGAAGCCTATGGGACATAAGAATAATAACTCAGTATCAGTACTAATCCCAGCCCACAATGAAGAAGAAATAATAGTAGAAACCTTAAGTAGTATATTTACTCAAACTCTAAAACCTAAAGAAGTTGTTATTATCTGCGATAACTGTACTGATAACACCGTCCCTTTAATTAAGGCGTTTATAAAAACAACAAAAGAGAAGATTACAATTTTTGAAACCAGTAATAATGTTGGCAAAAAAGCAGGAGCTTTAAATCAAGCTTTTAATAAGTTAAATCTTAATAATTTTGTTTTGGTTATGGATGCTGATACATCCCTTGATATTAAAGCATTGGAATCTGGTGTTCATATGCTTAATAAAGAGTCTGATCTTGGAGCTGTTTGTTCTAGAGCAGGTATAATGAATTACAACGGAAAATCACTATGGAAAAAACTCATTTGGACTTTACAACATATTGAGTATGGACAGTTTGATTCCCATAGAATTGAAACAAAAGGCAAGATTAAAGTTGCTCATGGCATGGCTACACTTTTTAGACTTGAGGCATTAAAGTCTATTCCTGATTTTAGAAAAAAAATATTTAATATAGATAGCGATATTTATTTAGAGGATAATCTGGTTGAGGATTATGAAATAACTCTTTGTTTAAAACATAATTGGAAATTATCCTCTTGTATGGATATGTTGGCTTGGACAGATGTTCCATTAAGTCTAAAAGAATTATGGGTTCAAAGGCTTAGATGGTTAAGAGGCGGTGTTGATACCCTTAGATCTCATTCTTGGAACCAAGTAACTGTTTTTGAAATATTAAATCACTGGTTATTTATTTTATTAGTTTTCTTAAGAGGTATGGCTGCTGTGTTCTTCGTTTATTATATGAAAAATTTTGGTTTTCAAGGTTTTGACCCGTTTGTTGTATCTGTTATCCTTTTTGCTTATTTTGATTCATTTTATAGATTACGGTATGTTCAGAATAAAACACTCTCAGATTACATTATAAAATTACTCATTTTACCTGAATTGTTGTACGGTTGGTTTCAAGCTTTAGCACTTCTTTGGAGTTACATTTTAAGCTTTTTTAAGATTAAACAAAGGTGGTGACTTTTATGTATACTCCCAAATTACCCGTTACAGGGGTAACTTTTATTGCACTTGGTATTTCTCCTTTTTACCGGTTTAGCCTAAGCATACTTTTGATTATAATGTTGCTTTTGGTATCCTTCAGGTTTACTCGATTGTTAATTAAGGAAGGTCGTTTAAATAAAATATATATTGGTCTTTTGGTTTTACTCTCTAGTGTCCTTCTTGTTGTATCTTTTGGTAATTATGAAGCTACTGAAAAATCTAATCAGTCTAATGAAATTCTAAATACCTATAAAGAGGCTCTTTTTACTACAACTTATAATGGGTTAAAGGATTCTATCCCACTTCATTCTTTAACCAATGAAGATGTAGTTGTTGAAGAAGAAAGAGAGCCCGAATACCACCAGTACATTCCTGAGTCTGGTGAAACCATTGGTCTAATTGCTATTGATAAAATTGATTTAGAACTTCCTGTTATTGAAGATGCTAACGAAGATAATATATGGTTAGGGGCTGCTCATATTTTAGGAACGCCACATTTTTGGGAAAAAGGCAATTCTTTTTTAGCAGCGCATAATGTAAGAACTTATGGAAAATTATTTAATAGGCTTCACGAATTAAGCCTTGGTGATGAAATTGTTATTTATACCACTGAATATATTTACACTTATTCTGTATATGCTATTGATATTGTCCCTCCTGATGATACTGAATGCTTTAATCAATTAGTCGGAGAATTCAATTTGTCATTGGTTACTTGCACAAGTTCTGGAGAGGAAAGATTAATTATTTATTCTGAAAGAATTTCTAAAGTAGCTATTAATGAAGTGATTTAGATTTTTATAAATAATATATAATAGGGACGGTTCATAAATTTAGATTATTTATGAACCTTCTTTTTTTATATTTCAACTTTTTTATGAACCGTCCCCTATTTTTTTATTTTTTTTAGATTATTTTTGAGAACCGTCCCTTATCTTTTTTGCTTATCTTTTCTCAACTTTTTTATGAACCGTCCCCTATTTTTTTCATATTTTTTTTTATTTTTTTTATTTTTGTAGTAAAATATTTTTAAGTATTTTAAACTTTTTCTTAGGTTCGTGTATCTAATACTTGAAAGGAGGTATTCCATATGGATGAGTTAATGATTGTTAAAGCTCGCAAAGGGAATAAGGATGCATTTTCCCAAATAATTTTTGAAGTTAAAGATGAGGCATATCTTCTTGCTTTTTGTTACCTTCATAATAGTGATGATAGTATGGATGCCGTGTGTAATGGGATCGAGAAGGCTTTTATTCATATTAAAAAACTTAAGAATCCTAAGTATTTTAAAACTTGGTTTTTAAGAATTGTGATTAATGAGTGCAACCTAATCCTTAGAGAAAAAAGAAGAGTGGTTCAAGTGGCTGATGACATTTTATTTTCTAATGCTAAGGATACCTCTAGGGAGTTATATGAAAAAGTTGATTTAGAGAGGGTTTTAAACGATTTACCAGTTTCAGAACGGACACTAATTTATATGAAGTATTATTTGGGCTATACCCTTGAAGAGATTGCAGAAATCGTTCAATTACCGGAAGGTACTGTTAAAAGTAAGATTTATAACAATCTGAAGAAAATGCGATCAAAACTAGAAGTAAGGGAGGTTTAAATTATGGATAAAGATAAGTTTGAGATTGATGTTAAAAAATTAGATGATAGGTTGAAGTCTTCTTTTGATAAGAAGGATATTCCTATCCCTGATGAATTTGACTCTATGGTTGAAGAACGGCTGCGTCATTTAAATTCTAAAAAATTGATTTACAGAAGAGTTATTGCTATTGCTTTAATTGTTTTGTTAACTTTTGTTGGTGGCGTAAGGTATATCCCTCAATTTGCTAGCTATGCTTCTAGTATACCTGGTTTAAAAGATGCTGTTAATTGGATTCGTGGGGATAAAGGCATCCAAAGTGCCAGAGATCGTGGGTATAGTGAAGTTCCTGAAATAGTCATTAGAGAAGATGATTATACCCTTAGTTTATCCAATATTTTTATTGACGAAGATAGAATTCGTTTAACAGCTGTTTTAGTTGATCATACTAGACCAGAGGGATTAAACAATGACACTGTTAGGGTTGCTACTTCCATTTATGATCAAAGCTATGAAAATGATGCTTACTTGAATCTTTATATTACTTTTCCAGATTTTGATAACAGTATGTATTCCACAATGTTTAATGGCGGTGACACTCATAATACTTTAGTTAGAGATATTGAAAAAGCTTTGAAAAAAGATGAATTGCAAAGATTCATAGATACAAACCCGTCATATCTAACACTTAAAGCTACTATTAATAACGGTGGCGTAACTCATATTATTGATATTGAACTCCCTTTAGATATATCTAAAATAGAGATATCTAAACGTTTTGGATTGAATAATGAAATACTTTTCGACTACGGAACAATTAAATTAAAAGAACTCACCATAAGCCCTACTCGAATGAGACTTGATGTTGAATTTGACATGTTAGATGGTTATTTTTTCACAGGTTTTGATAAGGTTTATTTAGTTGACAAAAAAGCAAAGTATAGTACTGAGGGGCTAGTTAGCACTACTGCCACTCAAACAGAACGCACTTTTTATTTTGTACCTTCTTTATATTTTGAAGAACTACCTAATGAATTAAAATTTGGTTTTGATGGTATAAGAATAGGAAGTATAGAAGGTAAATCTTTTTTATTAAACTTAAATGATGTCTTTCCAAAAAGCCTTTCATATATGGGTGAGGAGATTATTATTAATAAATTTTTATACGAAAACCAAAACTTAATAGTAGATTCAAATCTACCAAATAATACGCTGAAAGTACAGGGATTTGACTTTGAATCTCATATCGGTAATAAGTCTTTTTCGGAACAAGGTAATGATACTTTATATCGCAAAGATATAATTACTACTTTTTATAATGCAGAGAAAAAAGAGATTTATGAGTTAAGCTTATCTTTTCCTGGATATTTAGTTCCATTAAATCGTGAAGTTCCTTTAGATTTTAATTAACAAATTAATAGACGGTTCCTTAAATGAACTATTCATTTAATAAACCGTCTATTTTCTACTTATTTATTGTCTGCTATAATAACGGAGCTAAAATAAGATTCCTCTCCATTTTTAAACATCTTAACATAATCGTATGTTTTCTTTTTTTCTATTTTATATAATAACTGATTAGGGATTATTCCGCTGTAATCACTTGTAATTTCTTCATTAAAGTATATATAAATAGTATTTTCTCTACCTTCTATCTTTATATCTGTATAGTATGTCACATTATCTCCATAAATTACATTGCTATTATTTAGAAACAGATATGTGTCTTGGTCATTAACTTTTGTATATAAATATGTACCATTTTCTTTTTCAACTTTGTTTATAAATTCTGATAAATCTTTATTTGCATTTTCAATTTTAATTTGGGTTACAATTAGATCTTCTTGTTTATATTCATTTATATTTTTATCTGTACATCCCACTAGTATAATTGCCATAAAACAAAGTATACTTATTGTATTTCTCATAGTTCACCTCACCCTTTTATATCAAAATTTTTAATGCATAAATACATCGTCTTAATGATTCATTTACTTTATACCTTTTGAATTTATTTTTTAGAGTGATGCATTATTAGTATTGTTAAATTTATGGATAATCCATTATTTTCTTATATAATTATACTATAAATACATTTTTTCGTCAAATTATTTACATTATTTTGTGCGTATACTGTATTTGTTTTATTAATTATTGTTTATTATAGTAATATTTAACAATTATGCAATTGTTATTTAATTGTCAAAATAAGTTTTGTCTATTTCTATGAACTGTCCCTCATTTCTAAAGAAATAGCGTAGCAGTTAAAAACTACTACGCTATAAAGTCTAACTTATTGGGATCACATCATTTTAATGAACCGTCCTTCTTTTTTTATTTTTATAATTTAAATTTACTGATTACACTTTGTAATGTTGTGGATATATGTTGTAATTCAGTTGCAGTTGTTGATATTTCGTCTATTGATCTTGTTTGTTCTTCAAGTGATGCAGATATTTCTTCTGATGATGCTGCTGATTCTTCTGCTGTTGCAGATATGTCTTCTATTACTTTTACTACTAAATCTTTTCTACTATTTATTTTGTTTGTATTGTCTAGTAGTTTATCTACTTCTGATATTGTGTTTTTTACAGCATCTTCAATTGTTCCAAATGCATTTCCAGTATGTAATATGGATTCATCCACTTTATCAAAGAGTATCTTTGTTTCCCCGAGATTATTTGTAAGATTAATCACTTGGGCTTGAATGTCATTTACCATATCTCCTATTTGTTTTGTTGATTGAGCAGTTCCTTCTGCTAATTTTCTAATTTCATCAGCAACAACAGCAAATCCTTTCCCTGCCTCCCCTGCTCTAGCTGCTTCAATTGATGCATTTAGTGCTAATAAATTAGTTTGTGCTGCTATACCTTGTATTGCTTCGATAATTGTGCCTATTGATTCTGATTTGTAGACTAGTATCTCTATACCTTTTGTTAAATGATTGGATTTATCATTGTATATAGAAAAACTATCTTGCAAATTGGTAACGGCTTGTAATCCCATCTGTCCTGATTTATCTGCTCCAATGATATAGTTTCTTAAATTATTTGTAATTTCTACTACAGTATTAATTTCATTTGCAAGTGTATTTAATGTTTCTGATCCATTTTGTGTAGCAGATGCCTGTTCTGCAACACCTTGTGTCAATTCCTCCATTGCCCTTGATACACCTTCAATTGAGGCTGTGCTTTCTTCTGCTACATTTGATAGACCCTGTGAGTAGTCAACTACATTGTCTGATATTTGTTTTGTCTCTTCTATAAAATGTTTTACTTGTTCAATCATTGTATTGATTGCCATTGCCAATTGTCCAATTTCATCTTTGGATTGTATATTTATTTCTTTTATACTTATATTTCCATCTTCATCTTTTTTTATATTGTTAACCATTTCTACTATGGGCTTTGTAATTTTTCTACTAAGGACTATGGCAATTATTAAAGTTAATATACTTGAGAATAGAACAAATAGAACAGTTACTATAATGCTTAATTTTAATGCGCTTGTGTATTCCTCTTGCCTTATTTGAACAATATTTTCTATTGAATCTATGTAATTACCTGTGCTTATAATCCAATCCCAAGGCTCAAAAAGTTGGGAGTATGCTCTTTTAATATATAATTCCCCTGAGTTATCATCTGGTTTTTCCCACATATACTCAGTGAATCCATCGTTTGTCTTGTTTACGCCACTGTCAATAATATTCTGTATTAATTTTACACCATTAGGATCTTCTATTCCAATTCTGTTTGTACCAATAGCTTGAATGGCTACGGGATGTTCTATTAAGACGCCTTTCGTATCATCTATCCAAAAATATCCCTCTTCACCATACTTTAACGTTCGGATTAGTCTCTTACTTTGTTCTTTCGCTTCATTTTGTGTTATGTTACCTAATCTATATTGATTATGAGAGTACTCTATTAAACTTACAGCTGTTTCAACTTGATTTTTGATCATAATATCGTAATCATCTAAAAGACTTTCTCTTAATAATTTTAGTTCGTTGCGATGATTATTTATCATATAACTGATATTGTACATTCCAAAACCTGTTGTTAGTATAAAACTTGTTAAAATAATTGCTAGTAATATTTTATGACTGATTTTCTTCATTTGTTAATACCTCCAGTTTTGTCGGGTTTAATTGAAAATGATTATCAATTAAACCTATAGTAATAATCCTATTATAGTCCTCAATATTTTTGATGTCAATTAATTACTGGTTAATTATGGTTATTATTATGTTAAAAGTTGTATTCTGCTTTTTCTACTTTTTAATTTATTATTTTAGATATTATAAAATTGTTAAGTGTTAAGGGACGGTTCATAAATTGACAAAGTCTTTTTTTATGAACCGTCCCTCATATTATTTCTCATATTTTACTTCTTCCTTTTTTTATTTACCTTTCTTACATATCTATTTAGAGTGTAACTACCATCGTGGGGTTCTCCACTATAACTATTAGACATATTTCCACAAGTAGTAATTCTATTGACCCCTGCACTATAAAATATTTTTGATAGCTCTTCAAACTCAGTTTCGCTACAACTCAATCCTACTGTTTGAAGATAACCTTTTTTAGCTCTTAGTATTTCAAATAGGTTTTCTCTTTTAACTGGCATTAGCCAAATATTTCTATATAATGGAGATGATTTTAGTTCTGCTTTGTAATCTATCATAATACTATAACTTTTTTCTTCATTGGTAATTAATTGCTTTTGGTTTAGTATTTCTTCCATTTTTACAAGTTCTTGTAACCAAGTAATTTGTCCTTGTCCTTGAATGGGTATATTATGATTAGGATGCTTGGAAGATATTCTCTCTATATGCTTTGATAGTCTTTTTCCAAATTGGATCAATTGGTTTTTATCTTTTCCTTCGTATAAAATGCATTGTGGAGAACTGCAGTAGAGTTGATCTGTTAGACAAATGTCTTTTGCTAAGCCTTCTAAATCTTCTTCGTTATTGTCATGATTTGTAAAATAGGCAAAACTAAGTCTATGCCCCCACTCTATTATTGGTAAGTTAGGTGGGGCAAGTAGCCTTATTCCACTAATGGCATCATCTGATCCCCATACAACTACTGCATCTGCAACTTTTATTAATTTACTAATGACTTCTTTTTCTTTTGATGAAACATCTAAAACATATATAAAAGGTTTTAATCTTGGCTCTATTTCTATTAATTTTAATAATAATTTTACAGATAGTCCACTTTCTTGCTCTGGTAGTTTTAATATATTTATATTTTTTGTCAACAGGCCCTCTAATACGCTAAAAGCAGAAAGCCCTAACACATTTGCTGCTCCGATATGTACTAGTATGCCTAATGGGTAGTTTTTCTCCTCTGTATCATCATTTACTACAGTCCAGTGAAATGATTTTTCTCCTAGTTCTACTTCTACTTTTTTATTTAACTCTTTTTTATTTAATGTTTTTATGGATGCATTAACAAAAGCTTCTGATGACCATCTAGGTAAGCCTAATTCGATAAGTTCATCTATTATTTCCTCTTTATTTATTTCATTGGCTAGTTTATGAGCTGCCTCAATAACAATCTCTGGTGTTATTGGATTGTTAATTAAATCCTTTTTAAATTGACCTTCTATCTCTTCCAGTTTGTTGATAAAACCCTTTTTTGATATAAGTTCCCCTCTGTATATATTCATTTTAATCACCCTCCATATATTCAGATACAGCTACTGCACAACTTCTTGTTTTGGAATTTCCTGCTCTTCCAAGTATCTCGAAATAGGGTGTCTCTATGCCACATCCACAGTTTTTACCATCTTTTAATATTGCCATATCACCCATTATTATTGATGATATTGGCATTGAAGAAACCAGTGGACTTATAAAACTTAAGAATCCTGGTTTGTTATATCCTAAGGGCTTAAGGGTTTTTACATCGCGTATAATAACTCTACTCCATATAGGCACATGCATATGATGATTCTTACATTCTGGGTACGCAACACTGTGCTCTACAGCACTGTAAAAATCACGGCAATTTTGTGCTGGAATTCCAAGTAATTCTTCAATCATTTTATGAAGTTCTTTTTTGTCTATCATAATATCATTGTACTTTTTCCATCCCCCACCAGTAAGGATTATTGACTTTTTATTTAATTTTAGTGGTGCCATTCCTGATTCTTTCATAGTCTTTAGCACCATATATAAATAGGATGGAAAACCAAATATACGTACAGGTAATTTTTGTTTGTTAAATCGTTTTAAAGCATTTAACAGTCCAAAATAGTCAATTTCATACTTGTCTCCTATTGGTCTTAAAGCAAAAACCTTTTCCTTTGCCGGTGCAAACCGAGTCATACCAAGAGCGATTTTTACATTGCCCATTTTATTTTCTTTTGTAGGCTCATATCCTAATATTATGTAATTGGTTGGTATAATAGAGATAAAACCATGGTACTTCATAGCTTTAATAGCCATTTTTGTACCTAGCTGTATTGACTCTTTATCAAGAAATACCTGGCTTTTTTGGCCTTGGGTACCGGAAGATGTTGCATGTACGTGAACCTCTGATTTGTTAATACTCATGATTTCGTGGTATTTAAAAAAGTTAGCCGTAATAGGTGGGATATCGATACAGTCATCTATTGATTTTATCTTTTCAGGTGAAAAATTATTTACTTCCAATAATTTAGTATAAAAATCACAATTGAGTCTATGATGTTCAATTGATTCTTTCATAGCATTAATAAATAACCCTTCACTGCCTTTGTGATCGTATATTTTTTTATAGGTAAAAAGCTTATGTCTTGCAGTCATATACACACCTTCTTATATTAATCTTATTATACTAATTATATGTTAAAAAGGTGTTTAAATCAAACTATTTTGTGAATTTAGACTTTTGAGTTTTTGAAAATTAAAAACAAGAAAAACAAGGAGAAAACAAGAAAAACAAGGGACGGTTCATAAAAATAAGGAAAATAAGGGACGGTTCATAGGGAAAAATAAGGGACGGTTCATAAATTTGTTTAATTAGTAACGAGGAACGGCTCATCATAAATATGATATTTTTTTGTTTTTATGTTTTTATGAACCGTCCCTATTTTCCCTATTTTCCTGAACCGTCCCCATTTTCATGAACCGTCCCCATTTTCATTTCCATTTTCATTAGCATATTTAGCCATAAAAATGCACCTCCAAATGTTAGAAATTTTATGTCTAACATTTGGGGTGCACTTCATTTTTATGACGTCCCTTTTATTCATAATTATAGGTTATTTATTTTTATTGAAGTTCATTATCCCATTTAATTACTTCTTGATGTTTTTGGCTTATATCTGTAAATTTTAATTCTTTGAATTTTCTAATTCGATCTTTTAATACACTTGTTACTTTGATTACATCTTTGTTTTTTGATGTTGATGTTCCTCGTACTTGTTCTATAAAAGCTGGGTCATTTACAATAACATTAATTTCTTCCCTTTTGTATGGTTCCAATTCTTTTAGTAATGTAAAGACTGCATAATGTGTAACTACTAGAGGTTTTTTGTACCCTTCATAGACTGATTTTTTACATATTAACTCGTCATCTTTGTAGATACTGTAACGTATCTCTATATCTTCTTCCTCATGAAACTTTGAAATACCAACTAAATAAGCTGTAATCATTTTTTTCCTCCAGTTTTTAATAGTGAGTTTAGTTTATGCTAATATCTCATCTATTTCTTGTAATTTTTCATTAGGTATAATAATACCACTAGCTTTAACATTTTCTTCAATTTGGCTTGGTCTACTTGCTCCAATAAGTGCACTTGCAACATTTGGTTGTCTTAGTATCCAAGCAATTGCTAGTTGAGGCATTGAAATTTCCATTTCTTTTGCAATATTATTTAATTTTCTAACTCTATCTATTATATCATCTTGTAGATATTTTTCAATAAAACGATTTGCTTTTGGGTCAGTTGCACGGCTCCCTTCAGGCAAATTTTTTAAATCTGTGTATTTTCCCGTAAGTACACCTTGTGCCAATGGGGAAAATGCCACTTGGCTAATGCCATTTTTTTCACTTATTGGAATGATTTCATTTTCAATTGTCCTTGTTACCATATTGTAACGCGGTTGATTCACTACTATTCGGTCTAATAAATATTTATCCGCTACTTGAAGTGCCTCTTGAATTTGTGCTGCAGTCCATTCACTTACCCCTGCATATAATATTTTTCCTTGACGCATTAAATGGTCAAATGTTTTTAAAGTTTCTTCAACTGGTGTTTCTGGATCATAACGATGGCAATAATATATATCTACATATTCTACTCCAAGCCTTTTCAGACTGGCATTGGCTTGTTCATAAACATGTTTTCTTGAAAGACCTTTATCGTTAGGTCCTTCACCCATTGGCCAAAAAACTTTTGTTGCTAATACATAAGATTCTCTTGGATATTTTCTTAAAGCTTCACCCACGATTTTTTCAGCTTCACCTCTTGCATACATATTTGCTGTATCAAAGAAGTTTATTCCTAAATCATATGCTGTATCAATTGTTTTAATTGCTGTATCTTTTTCAGTTGAGTTTCCATATGTTAGCCAACTACCAAGACTAATTTCACTTACTTTTAATCCAGTTTTTCCTAGTTTTCTATAAATCATACTTAATCCTCCTTTTTTTGAAAAAGCATTAGTAAATTTTTAACCATTATCTCCCTATAAATAAATGATGATATCTATTATCTTGCCATAATATGTCTTTCTTTTCAAGTTTGCTTGCAAATTTTATCACTAGTCCTAGGGGACGGTTCATAAATTTAGACTATTTATTATATAAATTTTCTTTTTTATAATTACTTTTTGTAATTAACTATGTTATAATAACCAACGGTGGTGATATTTATGAATTCTTTACACTCGCTTGAGTTGTGTCCTAAATTTGAAAGGGCATTCCAACTATTAGGAAAACGTTGGTCTGGGTTAATTATTAGGACCCTTTTGGATGGTAAAAAAAGATTTTCTGATATTCTTCAGGCTATACCTAATATGAGTCCTCGTATGCTTACTGAGCGTTTAAAAGAGCTTGAAAATGAGGAACTTATTATAAGAACGGTTTATCCGGAAGTTCCTATTAGAGTAGAATACGAATTGACTGAAAAGGGCAAAAACCTTAAGGCTTCTATGGATGCTATACAAGAATGGGCTGAAAAATGGGGTTAATTATTAAAAGCTTCTCAATTTGAGGGGTTTTTTTTAAAATTTGCTAGACTTGACATATAATATAAGATATGTAATAATTTATTTATAGTAACTTATTAAAAGTAACTTATATTAGAAATGCGCTTAACCAATTAGTAGTAAAAAGATTCCTACGGAAGTAATTCTATCAAAAAATAATGTGATATTTTTAGTTGTTTTTGGAAATTAATATAGAAGATGAAAGGAGATAAGATTATGGATAAAATTAAATTAGCTATTGTTTATTACAGTATGTCAGGTACTAACTATCAAATGGCAAAATGGGCTGCTGAATCAGCTGAAGCCAATGGTGCTGAAGTAAGAATTTTAAAGGTAACTGAATTAGCTCCTGAATCAGTGATTAATGAAAATCCCATTTGGAAAGCTCATGTAGATGATACTAAGGATGTAAAAATAGCAGATTCTGAAGATTTAGATTGGGCAGATGCTATAATCTTTAGTGCTCCTACTCGTTTTGGTAATCTTCCTTCTCAAATGAAACAATTCATTGATCTTCAAGGCGGACTATGGTTTGAAGGTAAGCTTATGAATAAAGTTGTTAGTGCAATGTCCTCTGCACAAAATCCTCATGGCGGACAGGAATCCACAGTAAGAAGCCTTTATACATCCATGATGCATTGGGGTGCCATTGTTGTTACTCCTGGTTATACAGATGATTCAATTTTTAAAGCTGGCGGCAATCCATATGGTACTACTGTTACCGTTGACCAAGATGGTAATATGATAGAAGATGTTAAAGATGCTGTTTTCCATCAAACCAAAAGAACCATTGAAGTTGCTCATTGGATGAAAAAGGGTAAGATTACTGATGAGGTTATAAATGAGGATTCAGAAGTTATAGGCGTTTTAGGGGACGGTTCATAAAAACATACAAAAGAGGAGCGGTCATAAAAAAATTTTATGAACCGTCCCTCTTTTTTTACTCTTTTTTTATACTCTAGTTCATTCTAAAATCGTAATCTAAATTCTAAATCATCACCTAATCTTTCTTTTGTTTTAGGGTTGTATGGACTGGCTATTTTAACTGTAATCCATTCAATATATCCTGGGTCACCCTCTAACAAATATACTAACTTTCCGCGTTTAGTACCTTCTCCTTTAAGGGCTCCACCAAAATCATCACTTAATAACATATTAGCATTTTCAACTATTTCTTCTGTGTTTGTGGTAATAATAGATCTTTCTGGATGAAAACTGACTTCAGAACTATAATAATTACTTATTACCAAGTCAATTAAAACATAATGAATCTGATCTTTTTTTAAGTTTTTTTCTATTTCCCCTTTTATTTGTCCTGATACGACTTGTGCACTTTCTATTTCTATTTCTATAGGACCTGTTCTTATTTTTTCAATATTATCTTTTAATGCATGAATGAAGAAACTTCCTTCTTCTGTTTCAAAACTGTTACCTGGACGCATTTTATCATTTTTTTGTTGTAATTCGTTTCTTTTTCCATTCTCATTACTAATATTTTCAACAACATATTTTTCAGTTGGATCATCGTCTAATTGTTCCCATACTCTACAACCAGTTATAGAAAACACTAAAATCAACGTACCAATAATTAATTTACGATACATAGACTATATCCTCCTAACTTAATTTTCTATGTCTATTGTTTACTTATTCTTTTGTTTTATGCTCTTTAATTTTAAGGACGTTAATATAAAATACTAGAAATATTAGGGACAAATATTAGGGACGGTTCATAAAAACATAGAAATATTAATACGACTTGAAAAGATCTTCATAATCTATGTTGATTTTTTTATTTATTAATTATTATTTTTTAACTTAATTTTATTTACTTTTCTAATTGAGTATGTTATTCTATTTTTAGAACAAGTGTTCTATTTTATTTATTGAGGTGATTACTATGCCTAGATGTGCACGAATAAAAGAAGATGGGGCGTATTATCATGTTATGAGTCGCTCTGCATCAGAGTTTTGTCTTTTTAGAGATGATAATGATAAAATTAAATATCTTAATCTATTAAAAAAGTGTTTGGATGAATTTAATGGCACTTTAATATCTTATTGTCTTATGGACACTCATATTCATTTGCTTTTAAATCCAGTTAATGCAGATATCTCTAAGTTTATGCAAAAATTAAATTTGTCCTATGCTTCTTATTACAATCGAAAATATAATCGCAGGGGCCATGTTTTTGCTGATCGTTTTAAAAGTAAAATAATAACCAGCGAACAGTATTTTTTAGTAGCTACTTTATATATCCATAATAATCCTAAAGATATGGATACTTATACACCATCTAATGTTCATAAATATCGTTTTTCTTCTCTTTCTTACTATCTTGGTCTATCTACTGATGAATTTAATATTGTTAACAAAAATATTTTACTATCTTATCTTGCTCCTAATCCTGTACAAGCTCTAAAGAATTATATTTCTATTAATGCTATATATAATAAACTTAATGCTACTAGTTTAATTGACGATATAAATTTGTCTTCCATTCTTTCTGAAGAAACAGTTACCACTTATTTAAACAACTTTGACAAAGAAAATTCTTTTGAATATGTTAGTGGTAAATATATAACCTTAGTTAATGTTGATCCTAATGATCTTCTTTGTGCAGTGGCGAATTATTTTAATTTACCTAGTTCATTGATTCTTAAAGAAAAATACAATAAAGAAGTCCTTGATTATAAGGGAATTTGTTTTATTTTGCTTAGAAGTTTTTGTGATTTAACAAGAAAACAAATATGTTCTTTATTTGGAAACATTACTGTAAGTAATGTCTATTCATTGTGTAATAGGGGTATTGAAATCCTTAATAAATATTACAATAAAGAAGTTGTATTTGATGAGATTTTATCCTCCATTTCTTAGATAGGATATTAAAACTTACTCTTGCCTATATTAAAAGCTATATTAACTTTTAAAAGTTAATATAGCTCATTGTGGTATTCATTTTTAATTACTCTTCTAATCTCAAGACTTTTATTAATATTTATTTAAATGAATAATTTTATTTCTAATACTTTGTACCTGCATACTCATTTGTTTTATATTTATATTTTCTAGAACCGTCCCTAGTATTTATAGAACCGTCCCTAGTATTTAGTATTTTTTTGTTTTTCTATAATACAGGGGTGTGTGTTCTGTGATTTCTTTAAATACTCTTCCAAAGTGTGTTACACTGCCAAATCCAGTTTTTTTTGCTATAGTGTAAACCTTTAAATTTGTCTCTTCAAGTAGTTTTTTAGCTTCTTTAACTCTTACAAGATTAAGGTATTGTACAAAGGTAAATCCTGTAACTTCTTTAAATACTCTACTTAAGTAGTATGAACTTATATAAAAATTGTCTGCTATGTACTGAAGGGTTAAATTTTTACTATAGTTAGAATTGATGTATTTAACAATTTCTGAAACTCTTTCGTGTACTGAGCTAATGTATTGCAATGGTTGAATTTGAGTCTCTTCTATAAATCTGCAAGAAAAAATGAGTAGTTGTAGTACAAGACTCTTTATCTGGAGTTGAAAACCTGTGTGTTTATGTTTGGCTTCACTTATTATCTTATCTAATATTTCTTTTATATATATTCGATGATGATGTGGAAAGTCTATAACAATATAATCATTTTTAAAGAGCTGACATAATTGTTGTTGATAATTACACTTTTCATTATACAAAAAATTATTATGAAAATTGACAATAACACGCTCATATTGAGGTGCTTCTCCATTCATTGTCTTGTGTAATATATTAGGATTAATAATTAAAAGAGAACCTTCTTTTATATTAATGGTTCTATCTTTTACAAAGAATTGTCTCTCACCAGATGATAAAAAAAACATTTCATAAGTACTATGAAAATGGTGTTTTGCCATATTAGATCCCAAACTTTTTTTATATGAAATATAAAAGTTATCTTCTTCTTTATTATAACTAAAAACTTCATCCAAAACTATCAACTCCTACTCCTATAGTTAAATTATATCATAATATTATGATGTAGATGAATTTATATCATAAAAACCCTACAACAAAATCTAAGAAGAAATTCACTTTATTTGCAATTAATGTACAGATATTTATTTTATAATGAAGTATATACAAATAATTAAAAGGAGTGTTTTCTTATGTATACACCTATTCAATGGGCAGAAAAAGCTTGTGAAACATTAATGAAAAAATTCGAAGCTCCAAACCTTCCTCCCGTTGGAAGATTCCATTATCATCAAGGGGTTTTCCTACTTGGCGTTGAAAGATGTTGGGAACAGAATCAAAATGACAAATACTTTAACTATATAAAAGATTGGGTTGATAGTTATATTTCAGATTTTGGTTCTGTTTCCGGAAATAATACTACTGAATTAGATGATGTTCAACCAGGAATTATTTTATTTAACCTTTTTGAAAAAACCAACCTTAAAAAATACAAAAATGCTTTATATGAAATTGTTCCGTTATTAAAATCTTGGAAAACAAACTCTGAAGGTGGTTTCTGGCATAAGGGTAAAACCCCAAATCAAATGTGGTTGGATGGCTTGTTTATGGGCGGACCAATTGCTGTAAAATTTGGCAAAGTATTTAATGATAGTACTTATTTTGATATGGTTACATATCAAGCAAAATTAATGACAGAACATACTAAAGATGATAAATCTGGGCTTCTTTATCATGGATGTGATCCAACAAAAGAAGCAGAATGGGCTGATCCTATTACAGGAAGATCTTCTGAATTCTGGGGTCGGGCTATTGGCTGGTATCCAGTTGCAATTGTTGATATCCTCGATTATCTACCAAAGGATCATAAGGATCGGGATATCCTTTTACAAATATTAAAAGATTTAATTGACGCTCTTATTCTTTACCAAGACAAAAGTGGTTTATGGTACCAAGTTATAGATAAAGGAGAGAACCCTGAGAATTGGTTAGAAACTTCTTGTTCTTCGCTGTTTGTTGCTGCCATTGCTAAAGCTGTTAGAATGGGGTATCTAGATGCATCTTATTTTCAGTACGCAAAAATAGGTTATAAAGGAATTATTGAGACCATTAAAGAAGATGAGAATGGTATTATTATTAGTGGAATTTGTATCGGAACGCCAATTGGTGATTATGATTTTTATATCACTAGACCTACTACCGAGAACGATTTACACGGTGCTGGTGCTTTTATTTTAATGTGTGTAGAAGTGGGCAAAGTAATAACATAATATTTTCAGAGGACGGGTGAAAAAGGGACAGTTCATAAACTTCTACATTTTTTTGCACTACTCCTCACCTCTTTTTTATTATGAACCGTCCCTTATTTTCTTATTCTCTTTTTTTATGAACCGTCCCTCATTTTTGTGAACCGTCCCTTATTTTTCTCTATTTTCTTATTTTCTATTTTTTCTTGTTTTTTATGGAACTTTTTTACTCTTTGTATCGTTTAATATATAATGTTTTAATTAGATTATTTATTAAACAGGAGGATATGAATGAAAGTTAAATTTAATTTTTTAGTACTGACTTTAATTTTAAGTTTTGTTGTGCTTTTCTATGGATGTTCTTCTACTAATGATAATAACGATGCAATACACGCTCCCATTGAAGAAACCCCTATTGAAGGTGTTGATTCTGATGATGATTCTGATACAAACCAAGATGCACAAGCTCAGGAAATTGATTTGTCCCAATGGCCTTCAGAGATAACAAAAACTATTTTTATCGAAGGTATGGAAGAAGAGATTTTTCTGAATAGATTTATTCACCAAGACTTCTTATATCTTACCTATGTACCTTCAGATATGATCAGTGAGTATACTTCATTTAACAATGGTGATTCCGTTAGGTTTTACAGCAATTTTAATGAGATGAAAAATGAAGATATTTTGGTTGAGTTTACCTTTTATGATGATGATGTTTCTATTTCTGATTTAGAGAATTTATTAGAATTATATTCTTGGGATTTGTCTAGCAAAAAACTTTCTGAAAGATTATTTAGTTGGTCTATCGCCGAGTCTTATATCCAAGATGAAAGTCTTATAGGAACTATTGCTCTAGGAATTTATAGTGATCAATATTTCACTTTATATTACCAACATCCTTGGGAATTTGGAGATGGATTCTATCCTAGGTTACACACTATAATAGAGGAGTTTTATTTTTTTGAAGATAATATTTATCTAAATGAGCTACAGTAGTACACTAAAAGCGCAATTACTACTAAAGTAATTACGCTTTTTTTATGTGGTTATATGTGTATTGTTAGTATTGAAACTTTGATATACTTTGATTCATTTCTTCTGCTAATTTAGTCAATGCACCGCTTGCTTTTGCTATTTCTTCCATTGAAGCTGTTTGTTCCTCTACTGAAGCTGATGTTTCTTGTGTTCCTGCCGCATTCTCTTCAGATATAGCTGATAAGCTTTCAATAATATTGATAATAGAAACTTTTTTGTTCTCCATTAATAAACCTGATGCATTAAGTTTGTTTATAACTTCTTTTGTTTTTTCTATTGATAAGGAAATATTTTCGAATTTTGTTCTTGTTATTTCTACACTTACACTTTGTTCTTCTACTACTTTATTCATTTCATTCATAATTTGGACTGCAGTTTCCATCTTTTCTTTTAATTCGTTGATTATTAATGATATTTCACCCGTAAACTGATTGGATTGTTCTGCTAGTTTCTTTATTTCTTCTGAAACTACAGCAAATCCTCTTCCTGCTTCCCCAGCTCTTGCCGCTTCAATTGCTGCATTTAATGCTAGTAAGTTGGTTTGTTCAGAAATACTTTTAATCATTTGACTGGCCGTATTAATCTTTTCCGCACTTTGGTGTGCATTTATAATCACATTGTTTATTACTTGTGTTTCTTTTTTACTCATTTCATTTTTTATTACTAATTCTTTAATACTTAAAATACCTTCTTCTTTTAGCCTGCTTACTTCATCTGATGACAGGTCTAATTCTTGTATATAATTATGACTACTTTCTATTAACGTTCCTAATTCTGTAATTTCATTAGCTGCATTTTCAGTATCACTCGCTTGTTCATTGGCACCATTTGCAATTTCTTCGATTGTTCTAGCAACTTCATTAGCAGCGATTGATACTTGTTCACTGGTTTCAGATAACTCAGAAGCAGATAAAGCCACATCATTTGAGATGTTATCTATTACTTTTATTAATTCAATGAAATTCTTCTGCATTTTCTCTAAAGATTTTGCAATTTTCCCAACCTCATCTTTTCTTTTTAGGTACTTGTCTTTTTTGCCAGACTGATATAATTGTAAATCATAATTAGATATTTTCTCAATCATTCCTGTTAAAAATATTATTGGATCTGAAATCTTTTTACCTATTATTAAACTAATTATGATACCAAAAAGAATAGTTCCTAAAGTAATCATTATAAAGATATTCCTACTATTCATTAAAATATCTTTTATCAAAATATCTGCTTGTTCATTTGGTAATCCTATAAATAAAATCCCGATCACTTCATTATTGTTAAATATTGGTTGATATGCTGTTACATAAGATATGCCTAAAATATCTGCATTTCCTATATATGTTTTTCCATTTACAACAGATTGAAATGCTTCACTTTCTTTTCCTAATAAAGTACCTGTCGCTCTTTGCCCATCTCCATCTATAATATTAGTTGATATGCGCTCAAAGTCATCTCCTCTCTTAACAAAAATAGTAGCAACATTTCCTGAATCTTCTTGTATTTTGTCCACCATTTCATTGACTCCTGAAATATTTCTACCATTTTGATCTGTCAATATGCCATTATTATATTTAAATTCTCCATAATAATTTTTGACATACATTTCTGCAGCTGCTAGGTCTGACTCTAATTTTTGATTAATTGATTGTTGATTTAAGTTTTCTAGCCCATTTTTAGTACTTACATATCCCGATGCACTTATTATAAAACAGATTATTACTAATGCGCTGCTAAAACTAATTATTAAGTTATTTTTGATGCTTTTCATAATGTCTACCTCCAGTAATGTATAATGCTAAGATTTTTAGAAATTTTCAAAGAGGATTTGTTCATTAATATGTTAATTAATACACTTTCCTTTTTAGGTATTTATTCCCAATTATAATAGGTCTTCCGAACCATTATTATACTTTCTTTTAGTTTGATTGTCAAACCTTTTTAGCTTGAATTAAATTTGAACGCTATAGTTTTATGAACCGTCCCTTATTTTTCTTTTATGAACCGTCCCTTATTTTTCTTATTTTTTAGTTTTCTTGTTTTTTGCATTAAAAGGTTTTTTTTGGGGAATTATATTGTAAGTGCATTTTTGTATCTATATGATCTAAAAACAACTTCTTATATTTATTTTAATGAAAGGATGATGCTTATGAAAACAGCTCTTGCTTTAATCGTTAAATTTATTATTTCTTTTCTTGCTGTTTGGTCAACTTTAGGTTTTATCGATAATAATAATTTGAATATCATTACATTAGTTGCTGCCATTATTACAATTGCTAATTATTTTATTGGTGATCTTCTTATTTTACCTAATTTAGGCAATATTATTGCTAGTATTATTGATGGTGTGATGGCAGCTATTATTGCTTATATTACAATTCTATTCGTCCCAGAGTCTTTTGTAAGTTTAATTAGCGGTATTGTGCTTGGTGTTTTAATTGCCGTTGCTGAATATTTTTTCCATATTTACATTGTTAAAGCAGATAAAGTTGCCCCTTAAATTGAAAGACAGTTCTCTTTTGGACTGTCTCCTATTATTTTTTTTGCCTATTTTGAATATATTTTAAAGTTAACTATATTCTTATGTTATAATATACTTATTATAAATTTATTAACGAGGTGATAATTTTGCTTGAGAATAAAATTGGTATGAATAAAAAAACCTTAACCTTCGAGGGAAAAGATTATACATATTATTGTATTAAATCTCTTGAGGAAAATGGTTTTGGTGATGTCTCTAGACTTCCTTATTCAATGAAAGTTCTACTTGAATGTGCTCTTCGTAACTATGATGAAAAACTTGTTACCATGGACCATATTAAAAGGATTACTCATTGGAACAATGATGACTTTAAAGATGAAATTCCTTTTATTCCATCTAGAATAGTACTTCAGGATTTTACTGGCGTTCCTGTTGTTGTTGATCTTGCAGGGATGCGATCAAAGATGGAAGAAATAGGTGGTGACCCTAATAAAATCAATCCTATTGTTCCTGTTGATTTAATTATCGACCACTCTGTTATTATGGATGCTTTTGGTTCTACTGACGCTCTTACCACTAATGTGAATAAAGAGTTTGAAAGAAATACAGAAAGATATCAACTTTTAAAATGGGCACAAAGCTCTTTTTCTAATTTCCGTGTTTTCCCACCTTCTGTTGGTATCATTCATCAAGTAAATCTGGAGTACCTTGCTACTGTTGCCACAACAAAAACTGTTAACAATGAACATATGATTTTTCCTGATTCTCTTGTTGGTACAGATTCTCATACTACTATGATCAATGGTATCGGTGTGTTAGGCTGGGGCGTTGGTGGTATTGAAGCTGAAGCGGGAATGCTTGGTCAACCTCTTTACTTTTTAACCCCTGATGTTGTAGGCTTAAAACTTTCTGGTAAGCTTCCAGAGAATGCTACTGCAACAGATTTGGCTCTAACCATCACTCGACTATTAAGAGAAGAAGGGGTTGTTGGTAAATTTGTTGAGTATTTCGGTGAAGGTTTAAATAATATTAGTGTTGAAGATCGTGCTACTGTTGCTAATATGTGTCCTGAATATGGGGCTACAGTTGGTTTCTTCCCTGTAGATACTCAAACACTGGACTATTTAAGAGCAACTGGTAGAGATGAAAAACATATAGCTCTTGTTGAGTCTTATTATAAAGCACAAGGAATGCTTAGAACCAATGACTCTCCTGAACCTGTTTTTGCCACTACAATTCATTTAGATCTTTCTACTGTGGAACCAAGTCTTTCTGGTCCCAAAAGACCTCAAGATCAAATATTTTTAAAATCTATGAAAGAAAGATTTTTAGATGTTATTACTGCTCCGCTTGATAAAAATGGCTATAATCTTAGTGAATCACAACTTAATATGACATCTGACTTGGATTATAAAGATGGAAAAAAAGAGAAATTAAAATCAGGTGCTGTAGCAATAGCTTCTATTACAAGCTGTACAAACACTTCAAATCCATATGTATTAATAGGCGCAGGGCTTCTAGCGAAAAAAGCTGTTGAATTAGGCCTTCAAAAACCTAACTATGTTAAGACCAGCTTAGCGCCTGGCTCTCTTGTAGTCACTGAGTATCTAGAAAAATCAGGTCTTTTACCTTATCTAGAAAATTTAGGGTTTTATGTGTCAGGTTATGGCTGTGCAACTTGTATTGGAAATAGTGGTCCTTTAGTTGATGAAGTCAGTGAGGCTATAAAAAAGGATGATATTACCGTTGCTGCTGTATTAAGTGGTAATCGTAACTTCGAAGGTAGAATTCATCCACAGGTAAAAATGAATTACCTTGCTTCTCCTATTTTAGTTGTTGCATATGCCTTAGCTGGTACTGTAAATATTGACTTTGATAAGGAACCTATTGGATTTAACGATAAAAATGAAGGTGTTTATCTAAAAGATATATGGCCTAATTTTAGTGATATTAATACTATTGTAAAAGAATTTGTGAAACCTGAAATATACAAAGATAAATACAACGAAATATTTGAAGCCAATGATCGTTGGAATCAATTAGAAATGGCTAAGAGTGATATTTATAAATGGGATGAAAACTCTACTTATATAAAAATGCCACCATTTTTTGATGAAATGGAAATCCATCCAAGTGTTATAAGAGATATTTATAATTCTAATATTTTAGCTATTCTTGGGGATAGTGTTACCACTGATCATATTTCACCTGCTGGTAGTATTCCTGAGGCGTCTCCTGCTGGAAACCATTTAACTGCTCAAAATATTAGTCCAGAGTTTTTTAATTCTTATGGGGCTCGTAGAGGAACTCATGAAGTTATGATGAGAGGTACTTTCGCCAATATTAGAATTAGAAATAAGATGATACCTGGGGTTGAAGGTGGTTTTACAAATCATATCCCAAGTGGCGAGATTATGCCTATATACGATGCTTGTATGAAATATAAAGAAAGTCAAACCCCATTGATTGTTATTGCTGGGAAAGAATATGGTACTGGAAGTTCAAGAGACTGGGCTGCAAAAGGTACTTCTCTACTAGGAGTTAAAGCAGTTATTGCAGAAAGTTTTGAAAGAATTCATAGAAGTAATTTGGTTGGCATGGGTGTTCTTCCTCTTCAGTTTATTGATTCCAATGCTGAATCTTTAGGATTAATTGGTAATGAAATACTGACTATAACTGGAATTGCTAATAATCTTCACCCAAATAAAAAATTAGTTGTTAATGTCAATCGTCCTGATGGTAGTACTTTTGATTTTGAAGTTCTTGCTAGACTGGATAGTAGTATTGATGTTGAATATTATTTAAACGGTGGTATTTTACCAATGATGTTAAGAAATTTTATAGGCGAGCCTATTAAATAATTCAAACAAAAATAAGGGACGGTTCCTTAAATATTTGGAACCGTCCCCAATATTTCTATATTTTTGTTGGAACCGTCCCCAATATTGTTGGAACCGTCCCCAATCTTTTCCAATCTTTTTTTCATCTTTTTTTAAGAACCGTCCCCTATATATTCTAAGAACCGTCCCCTATATTTCTCTGTTTTTTTTGGAACCGTCCCCAATCTTTTTTCAATCTTTTTTAAGAACCGTCCCTGTTTTTTTATATCAATTCTTTTTCTACCAATTCTAATACCAGTGTTTCTCTTTCTATTGATAATCCCATTGATTCTTCTTGGTTTGCCATAACTTCTTTGTTATGTTTGATGGCTTCTTCAATTTCTATCCATACAGCAGACATGCCATTGGCAATCTCATAATCTTCTAGGCTTACTTCATCAAATTCATCGTCAATTTTACATATATAAAAATAAGACATCATATGGATTAAATCATATTCTGGTTTATAGTGGGGTCTATATTCATCAATGTAGCCAAATTCACTTATTATCTCAATGTTTTTGGCACCTGTTTCTTCAGCTAATTCTCTTTTAAGGCCTGTTATTAAGTCTTCCCCCAGATCTACACCACCACCTGGAAAGCTATAATCATTGTATCTTTTTGTGTAAAGCAAAAAGATTCTTGAACCTTTTAATATTATGCCTCTTGCTGCTCTTCTTTCAAATATCTTACCCTCTATGCTTTGTACATCCTTATGTACCATTTTTTTTAGCAATCTCACGTCTCTCACTCTTTCTTTAAAATAATTTGTTTCTTATGAGTTCTAATTTTTTTACTAGAAATAAATTATATCATTCTATTCCCAGTAGTTCAATTTTGCAATGGCAAAATATCTAGAGTTTCTTAATTTAGTGAGCAATGTTTGGTAAGACATTGTATTTTTATTGTGCTAAAATAATATTAAAATCTCTTTTTGGAGGCAACTACATATGAAACTTTTATGGAAGCTTGGGAAAGAAGCAATTAAGTATAGAACTTTATATATTATTGCCATTTTTTCTACTTTTGCATTAACGCTAATTAACTTGACTGCTCCTAAGATCTTATCTTCAATGACTGCTTTATTAGAAGATAATGTTAATGAAAATACCCTTAAGGATATAGGCACTTTAACGGTTATTTTATTCGTTTTATATTTATTAAAGATCTTATTTCGTTTCTTAAGTAATTATCTTGCTCATAAAGCAGCTTGGAACCTAGTAGAAGAATTACGTATACGTGTTTACAATCGTATTCAAGGTTTTTCTATGGGATTTTTCAGCGATAAACAAACAGGAGACCTTATGAGTCGGGTTGTTAATGATACAGCAACATTTGAACTTTTGTATGCCCATATTATCCCTGAGATGATTACTAACGTTGTTACTGTTGTGGGTGTTGTTATTATATTGCTTACTATAAATGCGAAACTGGCTTTATTAACTTTTATCCCTATTCCATTCATTCTTTTTTCAGGATGGATATTTGCAACAAAAGTACGCCCAAAGTTTAGAGTATCCCAAATGGCAATAGCAGAGTTAAATGCTAAATTACAAGATAACTTTTCAGGCGTACATGAAATTCAAGCCTTTTGCCAAGAAAGTTATGAATCAGAACAAGTTTTAAAGAAAGCTGGCGTTTTTACTAAATCAATGCTATATGCTTTAAAATTAAGTGCTATTTTTCATCCTGCTGTGGAGTTTCTTTCTTCTATTGGAACCATTATTGTGGTAGGGTTTGGTGGTTTTTTAGCCTTTCATGGTGAATTATCAATATCTGATATTGTTGCCTTCTTACTTTATTTAACCTTATTCTATGCACCAATCTCAGGTCTTGCAAGACTCTTAGAAGAAATGCAACAAGCCTATGCGGGTGCTGAACGTGTCATGATGATATTAGATACACCAAGGGATATTAAAAATGCGCCTAATGCAAAAGAGTTAACCCATGTACAAGGTAGCATTACTTTTGATTCAGTGGCTTTTGAGTATGAAAAAGATGTTCCTATTGTAAAAGATATTGATTTTTCATGTGAACCTGGCCAAATGATTGCTCTGGTAGGGCCTACTGGTGTTGGTAAAACCACTTTAACTCAGTTGATTTCAAGATTCTATGATCCTACTAATGGCAAGATTTTAATTGATGGGATAGATATTAAAGAGGTTACTTTAGAAAGTCTTAGATCCAATATTGCCCCAGTACTTCAAGATACCTTCCTTTTCAACGGCACCATTGGCGAAAATATTGGTTATGCTAATTCAGCAGCTGATTTAGATGAGATTGTTGCTGCTGCTAAAGCTGCAAGAATTCATGATAACATTATGGAAATGCCGGCTGGTTATCATACTAAAGTTGGTGAGCGAGGTATGCGTCTTTCCGGTGGTCAAAAACAAAGAATTGCCATTGCAAGAGCAATTTTAAGAAAAGCGCCTATTATTATTTTAGATGAGGCTACGGCTTCTGTGGATGTGGAAACTGAAAAAGAAATACAAAAAGCCATTAGTGATCTGGCTGGTAGCAGAACCATTGTTGCCATTGCCCATCGTCTTTCTACTATAAAAAATGCTGATCTTATTTTGGTTTTAGAAAATGGAAAGGTTGTTCAAAAAGGGACTCATTTGGAATTATTAGAACAAGAGGGGCTATACAAACGTCTTAATCTAGCTCAAAATAATAAATAATCTTTAAACAAATGGTTCTATAATAAATGTTGGGGTGTAAAAACCTCAACATTATTTTTTTGTAAAAAAATAATGCACTTATCCTCAATTCCCTTTAACATGTTAATT